>JAMLIB010000009.1 GCA_023954415.1 Trueperaceae bacterium | reverse complement strand
GGTGTGAGCTCGATACGTTCGTCGTCAAGCCTGATATGGCACGCCTGGAGCATCTTGATTTGGGCGGAACTGCGGCATTGGTGGAAGAGGGTTTGGACGCGCGCCCAGCTCCCATGATCTGCCGCAAGCAATCTCCACCCGCTAGTCCCAAGGGGTTCTAGGTAAGGGGCACTTTCAGCCAAAACAGCAGCAGCCTTTTCTACCTCTCCCCTTCCAATTCGGACGATAGCCAACCAAATAGCAGATTGAGCTATGAGCCAAGCATAAGCCAGTGGTCGCAAAGCGCCGTAAGCTCGTTCCAAACTAAGTTCTGCTTCATGGGGATCCGTTTTGGCCAGAGCCATCCCGAGCGCCAGATCTCCGGCCCCCTGTTCATGTTCCGATGCACCTCTACTCATGCTGAACGCTTGTCTGGCATACTTGAGGGCTCCATCCATGTTGCCTTGAGCCAGTTCCAATGCAGTAAGACTCAACGTGGTCGATGCAACAACCTCTATGGGTGCGCTTTCAGAAACGAATAGATACATCTCTTCTGCATCGTGGAAATTGCCATCCAGCATGGCAACGTCACCTATCGTCGACGCTAATGCCTCTATGCCTGGAACCTGGACATGCTCTCGTCGGGGACGTAGGCCAACAAGCAAATCTCTAGCCTCGTCCAATTCACCATTCAGAACCTTGCCAAAGGCAATTGCAGCAACAATGGATAGCCTGCGCATGTCATCAGACACATTGCGATGGGCCATCTCCTTTAAAGCTCTTTGACCCCATTCAATTCCTCCCTTATAGTCTCCTCTAAGTAGTTCGAGGTAAGCAATATCCATAATGCTAGCAATTCTCAGATGGTGCATGCCTTCGGAATCAGCCATTCTCATAGCTTCTCTGTACATCACCCGTGGCATTTCTCTTTCACCGGCCATGCCCAAGCAAAGCCCGTGCGCTCTTAAAGTTATGGGTACCGTGAGCGCAGATATCGCCCTGGAGGTCTCTTCAAGCATGTTGGCTCCGGGCCGAGCCATAGCAACGACAGCCCGAAGTTCTGGGGCATCATTGTTAGCTAAGATTCTGTTAACACTAGGCATTAACTTCCACTGCCTCCCTACAGCAGAGGCTGCCGCAAATTGCCAGTATGCAACCTTCGGATCCTCCAAGAGCGCAGAAGGCAAGCCAGAAATTCTCTTCAAAAGGTATTCGTGTAGGCCTCGATTGAAAAACTCATTGCCGGCCGAGTCGATTATCATTGGCAAGCGCTCAGGCTCGTATAAACACATATGGTCAAATGCCTGAGTCCACATTCCTCGCTTTATTAGCCCGTCAATAAGGCTTCTGGGGGCAAGTCGGGACTGCCAATTGCCTCCTGGCTCGGCAATTGATGAGCTAATATCCGTAATCCCAGACTGAAGTGCAAGCATCTGGAATTTAGCAAAGTCTCCGCCGCTCTGCCTGTGAAGATCTTTAATTGTGCTCAGATTCATAACATTCTGAAACTCAGCGATGGCCTCTTCTACGTTCATGGCCATGAAGGCACCGTCTACTAATTCACAGGTGTCAGAAAACTCCGTTGCTTCGTCCATCGACTCCGTTGCCAGCAACACACTGCTTTCATCACCCACAACACTGAGCAGCTGCTCAATCTGCCGACCACACACCTCAAGCCATCCACCTACCAGGTAGAAGGGACCTACCTTAGCCTGATACTCGGCAAAAGCATCTAGAGTCGCATCAAAGCCTTTGTCTTCCTCTAATATGCTAATGCCAAGAGTGCGTTTAGCAGAGCGCAGAAGCAGTCTGTTGAACTCACCATCGGATAACGGCTCCTCTATCCAAAGTGACAAAATAGGCATTTCCGGAAGATGCATGATCTCACTTAATGCGTCTATCCCGCTAAACCTCGAGCCGAGAAGCACTGCACGCTTCGGCAACTTATTAAGCTCTATTGAAATTCTAGCTCGCCAGCCCGCACCCATATTGTGCTCCTTTCGATCAGCGTATGCACTTGACACAGCCTTCCAATCGCTAGACCCTTCTCGGAGTCTTTGACAGTCACGAATCCGCCATTACGCTGGACACCGCAGCTTATCTTTTTGCCGAAACCTATGATGGCACGGTCCTTGTTAAAGATTTGGGCCTTCTAGGCAATTGCCTAGAAGGCCCAGCACAGGCTCCAGAAATTCGCTTAGGATCGTTATCTATGAGTTTAGCTCAGCCACGACTTCCTCTTCCGGATCGCTTAACTCAAGGCGTAAAACAAAACCAGCACCTGCCTTGTCAGCAGGTGCTGGTGTCTCGCCGTACGTGTACTAGTAGCTTAGCGCTGCGAGTAGGTCATGCCTGCGGAGACGATGACCGGCAGGCTAACGAGAACAGCGAAAACGACAGCAGCGAAGATGCGCTTACCCGTGTTCTTCATTTTTACTCCCATCCTTCCGAATACAAACTTAGGACACCCGTTTGGCAAGCGATATTCCGCGTGCCTTAGGCTGTCGGGGCTCCCAACCCCGTCCCTCCGCCTTAGCGAAGGAAACCCTCTTTGGAAGTGATCTAGTTACCTAGACCTCCTCCCATCCTCAATCAACTCACGCCACTCCCATGACGCGAATCAATGGGATCTCCCAATCCCGCTGATTGGGGGAACGCTACCAAACGAACACCGCAAAATCAAGACCTTCTAGAGTCTCCGGGGAGGCCCGTCGACAGCGCCTGAGACCACTTGATGCCTGCCCTCGGGTCCAGGCCAGGTCGTATAAATGCCTTCCATAACAGAATTAGAAATGCTCCGGCGGGTAAAACAACCCCTTGCTTATATAGCGCATATTGAAGTAGGCTGCTAGCCAAGAATGGTGTCAGACGCGACAGTTATGTCCCCCAGACCGGTTCCGTATCCGGTCACGACGTGATGGACGTATGGGAAGCTGTTGCCGAGAAGTTCCCTGGCATACGGCTAGAAAGCGAGATTCAGGGATGGGCCTTCCTGGAGCAGTTCGAAGAGGGGGTCGCCGCGTATTCCCGCATTCCCAATCCCTCTCCTAAAGATGACCGCTGGGTAGGCGTTTGCCACTTTCAGCTACTCCGCGATTCGGACGCCATTGAGGTGCTAGAACGTGCGGCCAAGCGTGGCGAGGATGGGGCCCACGTATACTTGGCACACGTTCTGCCATTTGTCGACCGTGGCGATGAGGCCTCATCTGAATTGGAGTTGGTTAGATTCGATAGGCTTTCAGAGTACGACAAGGCGCTATTTTATAGAATATCGAGTATTAGAGAGGAGAGCGGAGGGAATCTTCGAGAGGCACTACGAACTGCAGAAGAAGGCTGGAAGAGAATACAAGGAATTCCAGAGTATAATCTCCTAGCCCCCTCAATTCTGTCACAACTCGCCATCCTGCACGGTCGAATTGGACGCCTACAGCGCGCTTTGTGGTTCGTCGAACGCGGCCTCGTGGCCACCGCCGGGGCTGAACATCTGAAAACTAGAGTAAGAAGATCCGCACTCTTGGTTAGCCTGGGGAGATATCGAGAGGCACAACTAGAGCTTGACTCTGTTGACCTCGCCGAGGCACCGGATCGTTTTCAAGCCGAGAGACATTGGCTATTAGGCGAAATAGCGCTTGCCAATGGTAGCCTTAGCCTTGCAACACAAAGATACTTGGTTGCAATGGAATTAGCTATTAAATTTCAGTTCACATATGAAGAATTCCTATGTAGACTTCCACTTGTATGTATCTTAGGATCTAAAGGTAATTATACAGAAGCATTTGATCACCTCATGCGCGCCCAAACCCTTATCTCCGACAAATCCGATCGCCTGATCTTCCGCTTCCGAGAGGTCCTCCTCAACTACTGGGCCAAGCGCTACACGATCAGCCATGCGCTGCAGGAGTTCGAGGGCCTCATGCAGGCCTTCGGGGAGATGGGGCTGCTCCAGGAGGAAGCGGCGGTCAGGCTTCATCACGCCGAGTTGCTGCGGCTTAGTGGGATCGACGGCTGGCAGCGGACGCTAGATGACCTAGAGGCCCTCAGCGTGTCGCTCCAGAACCAGGCGCTCCTTGCGCGGGAGTGGACGCTGGTGCCTGAGCTGAGGCAGATTGCCGCCAGAACGCATCCACGCATCGCGGGGCCCTCCGTGCAAGTGCTCGAGGTCTTCACGCTCGGCGATGAGCGCATGCTCCTCGATGACGCACCCGTACATATCCCCCTGAGGCGTGGCATAGAGCTCATGGCCTACTTCCTCGAGTTCAAGGCCGTGTCGTTACAACAGATCCTCAACGATGTGTTCCACAGCGAGAAGCCGTCCGCGGCGAAGTCGTACTTCCACCAGTTCCGCCATCAGCTACGGGAGGCGCTGGACGGCGTCGAGATCGAGTACGACGCGGAGTCGAGGCTCTACCGCCTCAAGAGCGAGATCGATGTCTTATGGGACGTCAGCGAGCTTCGAGCCGGCCGCGTCATGGGCGAGACCGGCATCTTCCTCCCGTCGTCCGATAACCAGTGGGCGTACCAAGTAGACCAAGAGCTTGACAAGGTGCGCATCACGGCAAGGAAGCTCTAGCGTCTAGGGGCGTCGCGATACCGAACGCCCCCGCGCTGGTTGTGACGGCTGCAATTGAGCGCTCCCGGCCATGTGTTAGGTTCCCCTGGATACGGAAGTAAGGATGTGGATGGAAGTGCCCGGAGCGCCGTTGGGAGCGGCACATGCTCCGGGCGCTTCGCTGCATCGGGTACCTCTTGACATCTGACCTTCTCACATCTATCCTGTTCCCATTCCCCTAGTAACTAGGGGTAACGAGAGGAGGCGCAAATGCCGCCACGCCCAGTTCGCCAGCTGCAAGTTCTAGACGCACTCCGTGCGGCCTACGAGCGTACCGGCTCCACGCCGGAGTTGACGGCCTTGTCGCGCAGCCTCGGCATCAGCTACTCCACCTTGCGCGAGCATCTGAGGGCCCTCGAGGCCAAGGGCAAGCTGCTGGTCGAGAGCCGCGGCCCCGGCCGCAGTCCTCGTCTGACCCTCCTCGGCGTCCCCTTCGGCGTCCCCCTCTACGGCGAGATCGCCGCCGGTCTCCCCATCGGCACCTACCCAACCCCGGAAGGGCACTTGGCTCTCCGAGGCAGGCCGGACCAGTTCGCGCTGCGTGTCATAGGCGATTCCATGGCAGACCGCATCGAGAATGGCGATGTCGTCCTCCTCCACCGCGCCGAGCCATACCGTCCGGGGGAGATATGCGCCGTTCGAGTAGGCGAGGACGAGACGACCCTCAAGTACCTCGACTGGCCGCCAGAAGACCCCCACCCGCGCCAGTACCGTCTCCGGCCTCATAACTCGGCCTTCCCCGTCGTCACCGTAGCCGCCCAAGATCTGCATGTTGAAGGTGTGTTCCGAGGGTTGCTACGAGGAGATGTCGTGCAAGACCTGATCATCGAAGGGAGTGAGTGACTTCCCCTCGACCCCCTGAGCGTTTGCCCCGCCCGACGACGAAGAAGGGCCCATCCACCGCCGCCAAGCAAGAGGATGTGCCCTTCCGGTAGCCCAGAAGCGGTCCGCTAACACGGGCCTTATCCAGGTGAGGTGCATGCTAACACCCTGTGCCACGGCAGCCGAGCCAGCAACCGGCCGGCCAGCCGACATCCGAGCCCCGAAGGCGCGCTCGCCGCTGCCCTCGCCTTCGCAAGCCGCGGCGAGTCGGGAACGACGCGGGCTTCCAGCCCAGCCATCTCGTCCGGGCCATGCGCCGGCCATGCGGCCACCCGCGCATATCAGGCAGCTCTTCCCGAGCGCCGCCGTCTTCCTCCTCCGTCACCGCTCGATCAGCGAGGAACGACCGCCATGCTAGCCGCGCTGGAATTCGGCCCCTTCCCTCTGTACCTCGCGCAGTCGGAGGAGCCCGAGCTCAGGAACGTGCCGCTGGTGATCGCCGAGGAACAGCACGTGATACACGCCAACTCCGCCGCCAAGCGTCACGGCGTCATCCCCGGCATGCGCCTAGTGGGGGCGCATATGCGCGTAGCGAACCTGGAAGTGCGCTCCTTCCAGGAGCCCGACGTGGAGCACGCTTGGCATACGCTCCTGCGCGAGCTGCACAGCTACACCCCGTGGCTGGAGGGCGGTGTGCGCGGCCGTGTCTTCTTGCGCTCGGACCGCGAGGAGGTCGCGGAGCTGGTGCGCCGCTACGGTGTCCGCGGCGGCCTCGCCCCCGACATCGAGACGGCGGAGTTGAGCGCTCTAGCTGCGAACCCCGGTTCCGTCAGGGAGGTGGTCGGCACCAAGGTAGAGAGGTTCCTGACGCGCCTACCCTTGCGTTTCCTACGCGGCGTCGGGGTATCGGAAGCCAACCTCACCCGCCTTCACTGGCTCGGATTGACGACCGCCGCCGACCTCGCCCGCTGGAGCGCACAGCAGATCCGCGCCTACCTGGGCGAGGAGGGGCAGATAGTCCTCCCGTACCTTCACGGCCCTCGCCGCACGACGCTGCGCTCGTTCTCCCTGCCAGCCAGTGTGCGGCGCACCTTTACCTTCCGTGAGCCCGTGCGCGAGCCCCAGCACATCGTTCCCGCCATCGAGCGCCTAGCTACCGAGCTCGAGCACGCCCTCGCTGGCCGCGCCGCGCGGCGCCTGACCCTCACTGCCACGCTCGGAAACACCCAGAGGCGCGCCAGCCGGCTCGCCAAGCGCCCTCTGCAACAAGCGCGGCACATCAGGCAGCAGGCACTCTTCGCGCTGCAAGACAGCCATGCAGGGGGTGGAGCCGTTGAGCGCATCACTGTAGAGCTCAGCGCGCCGGAACGCTCCGGTCTCCAGGAAGGGCTGTGGCCGCAACGGGAACGGCGCGAGCAAGCGCTCGAGGACACGCTGGAACGCTTCCCTGCCGCGCCGCGCCGGCTCGTATGGCGTGACCCGTACGCTCAAGCAGCAGACCTGGCGTGGACCTGGGAGAGGTACACGGACGAGCACGAACCGCGCGCCGGCGCGCCGGCTGCCCAACGCCGCGCCGCCGTCAAAGCGCGGGCAGCCTCGCCGGCGCACGGTATACGCCCACCGGCGGTGACAGCCGCCGAGGTACCGCTGTTCCTCGAAACGACAGAGTTCCCGCCAGACGAGGCCGCGTCTCAGGCGGTCGCCAACCGGGAGCCCGTACCCGGATCGGCGGCAGACGCCCCGGCGCCAGTCGCCATGGGCGGCGAGAAGCGCCGCAACCGCAGTGCGTTCGTGAGCACGAAGATGCTCGAGAACCCCATGGCAGCGGCCGCCAGTATGGGAGAAAGGAGCACGCCTAGGCTCGGGTAGAGGACGCCGGCGGCGACGGGTATGAGCACGGCGTTGTACGCGAACGCCCAGAAGAGGTTCTGCTTGATGTTGTTCAAGGTCGCGCGCGACAGGGCGAGGGCGTTAGGCAGCCCCCGCAGGTCGCCGGACATCAGGATCACGTCTGCGGACTCGATGGCGATGTCGGTGCCCGTACCTACGGCGAGGCCCACATCGGCAGCGGCCAGGGCAGGCGCGTCGTTGATGCCGTCGCCCACGAACGCCACCTTGCGGCCGGCGGCCTGCAGCTCCCTAACGGCCGCGACCTTGCCGTCCGGCAAGACCTCGGCAAGGACCTCGTCGATACCGAGCTGCTTGGCGATCGCCTCGGCGGTCCGACGGTCGTCGCCCGTGACCATGGCCACGCGCAAGCCGAGAGAGTGGAGGGCTCGGATGGCCGCGGGAGTGGAGGGCTTGATCGGGTCGGAAACGGCCACGACCGCGGCTAGACGGCCGTCCACCGCCGCATACATAGGGGTCTTGCCGGCGCTGGCAAGTTCTGCGCCCGCCTCGGCGAGCCGCCCGACATCCACACCCAGGCGCCGCATGTAACGCTCGGCCCCCACCGCCACCATCTTGCCGCCGACCTTCGCGGTCACGCCGAAACCCGGCACGGCCTCGAACCCTTCCGCGGCCGGGACAGCCACGCCATCGTCCTTGGCGGCCCTGACGATGGCCTCAGCCACCGGATGCTCGCTGCCGTTCTCGACGGCCGCGACGAGCGTGAGGACATCCCGCCTGGCGAACCCGTCAACGACCTGGAAGTCCGTGAGCTCGGGCCGGCCCTCGGTAAGGGTGCCCGTCTTGTCGAAGGCGACGACCTGCGTCTCGTGCAAGGCCTGCAGCGCCTCGCCCTTGCGGAACAGGACGCCTATCTCCGCCGCCTTACCCGTGCCGACCATGACGCTCGTCGGTGTGGCCAGCCCCATGGCGCACGGGCACGCGATGACGAGCACCGCGACCGCGTTGACCAGGGCGAAGGGGAGCGAAGGCGCCGGTCCCAAGAAGTACCAGGCCAGGAAGGTCGCGACGGCTACGGCGATGACGATGGGAACGAAGACGGCGACGACCCGGTCGGCCAGGGCCTGGATGGGCGGCTTGCTCCCCTGCGCCGTCTCCACCATCTCGATGATGCGCGCCAGGACCGTATCGGCCCCGACAGCGCGCGCCTCGAACCTGAACGAGCCCGTCTTGTTCATGGTCCCCCCGACCACCTTCGCGCCCTCGCCTTTATGCACTGGCACGCTCTCGCCGGTGATCATCGACTCGTCCACGTAAGAGGAGCCGGACACCACCACCCCGTCCACCGGCAAGCGCTCGCCGGGCCGGACGACGACGATGTCGCCCGGAACGACGCGATCGGTGGCTACCTCGAGTTCCGTCCCGTCGCGCTCCACGCGCGCGGTCTTGGCCTGCAGGCCCAAGAGCTTCTTGATCGCCTCGCTGGTGCGGCCCTTCGCTATGGCCTCCAGGTATTTGCCGACGAGGATGAGCGTGATGATGGCGGCGGAAGCCTCGAAGTAGACGTGAACCGTCCCCTCCGGCAGCAGCCGGGGGAAGAAGGTGGCCACGACCGAGTAGCCGAACGCCGCGCTCGAGCCGAGCATCACCAGGCTGTTCATGTCGGGGCTCAAGGCGCGCAAGCTCTTCCAGCCCGGCCGATAGAAGCGCCTGCCCGGGCCGAACTGCACTACGGCGGCCAACAAGAACGAGGCGTAGTAAAGGGCCTGCATGGGCACCACGGCCATGAGCGCATGCTCGAGAGGCGGGATGAGCATGGGCAGCATGACGAAGAGGAGGAGAGGCGCGGTGAACGCCGCCGCGAGGACCAGGTCGCGGCGTAACGCGCGCAGATCGCGCTCGCGCGCCTCGCGCTCGACGTCCGTGCGCTCGGCCGCGTTGTCGGACCGGAGAACGCCGTAACCCGTCTCCTCCACTACCCGCTCTAGGCGAGCGAGGTCCGTCTGACCCGGCAGGTAGCGAACCGTGGCTCGCTCCGTGGCCAGGTTGACGCTGGCCGACAAGACGCCGTCGGCCTTCTGAAGCTGACGCTCGACCCTGCTGCTGCAGTTGGCGCAGGTCATGCCCGTGACGCCGAACGTGACCTCGCCGACGATCGGCTCGTAACCCGCCTTCTCGACCGCCTCCAGCAGGCGGGGCGGCGCAGTGATCGCCGGATCGAAACTCACCGTGGCGCGTTCAGTGGCGAGGTTGACGTTCGCGTCCTGCACGCCGTCCACGCCATCGAGCGCGCGTTCGACGCGCGCCACGCAACTGGCGCACGTCATGCCTTGCACGCCTATCTGAACCGTCTTCATACGTACTCCCGTTCGCTAGCCCGTCACACGCGGTACTTGAGCGCTTCCATGAGCTCGCCGACTATCTGCTCCGTGTCGCCCCGCTGAGAGGCGGTGGCGACGTGATCGCGGATGTGCGACCTGAGCACTTGCTCGTTGACCTTGGCAAGGGCACCCTGCACGGCCTTCACCTGCTTGAGGACGTCGACGCAGTAGACGGACGGGTCATCCAACATGCGCAACACGCCCTCGAGATGACCCTTGGCGCTCTTCAGGCGCCTGGCGGCATCCAGGCGCACGGTGTCGTCGAGATGCTTGCAGTCGTGCGCAGGCCCGGTGGCCCCACCCATGACCTGCCCGGTAGCCGCCCGCTCCATCAGCCCGCCGCCACCGTGGCCTCGTAACCGGCCTCGCGGACGGCGGCCACGAGCTCGTCGCTGTTGACGGCGCCCTCGACCTCGGCCGTGCCGCCGGCCAAGTCGACACGCACGGCCTTTACCCCCGCTACTTCCTCCAACGCGCTCTTCACGGCGCCAAGGCAATGGTTGCAAGACATACCAGTGACGTTCAGCTTGGTCATCCTCATCACTCCTTTTATCGCACCCCACCTGGGGTGGGGTGGCATGACGCTAGTTTAGCGCCTTACTCACCATGCCCGTCAAGCTCGTGCGCTACCTACTCTCCCAGGCCACTCGACGGCTAGTTGCGATAGCGTTGCCGAGTGGGCATGAACACACGCAGCCGGACCGGCCGGGCCCCCACCGGGGTCAGGCGGAGCTTTCTAACGTCTCGCACGGCCACGCGGACCGCTTTCGCGGTCATCATCGCGTTCGTGACCGTGCAGATGGCATGGTGGATCTACTTCTTCAGCGGCTACGTCAGCCAGGTGAGCCACGGCACCCTGGACTCGCTACAACGCGAGGTCGAAGCGCTCAACCGCATGCTCGACGCCGGCGATCCGGGCGTCATCCAGCTCATGGCCACGCGCCCGCACTTCCGCTTCGACGGCTCCGGGCGAGTCGTCCTCGACGACTCCGCGGTGAGCCAGTTCGAGAGGGACCAAGGCAAGGTCGTGCGCATGCTGGCCTTCGAAGGGCCGTTCTTCGTGCTCGTCGTGATGACGGGGCTGTTCATCATCGCCCGTAGCCTGCGAGTGGAACGCGAGCTCAAGCAGCGCCAGCAGAACTTCCTCGACGCCATCGGGCACGAGTACAAGACTCCGCTGGGAAGCCTGAGGCTGCTCGTAGAGACGCTGCAGCTCCGCCGCGTGACCCCGGAGAAGCTGCAGGAGTACCTGGGCACCATGGGCTCGGAGATAGACCGGCTCGAGCACACGGCACAGCAGGTGCTCGCCACCGCTCGCTTGGAGACAGGCGCGCCGCATCTGGCCATGGAGCGCCACGAGCTCGGGGCGCTGGTGAGAGAGCTCGCGGAGTCGGCCCTGCCGGGGCTGGGGAGCCGCGGAGGGGAGGTAGACGTGGTCACCCCGCGCGAGCAGCTGTTCGTCACCGCCGACCGGAGCCTCGTAGCGGTACTGCTGGAGAACCTGCTCGACAACGCCGTGAAGTACACTCCCGGACCGCAGAAGCTCGTCGAGGTGCGAGTACGCCGCGCCGGAGCCGCGGCCGTCGTCGAGGTCGACGACCGGGGCCTGGGTATCCCGGAGAAGGAGCTGCGCCTCGTCTTCGACCGATTCTACCGGGTAGGGAACGAGCTGACGCGCACCGCACCGGGGATCGGCCTCGGTCTCTACCTGGTCAAGCGCGCCGCCGAATCGCTCGGCGGGACCGTGACCATCGCGGCCAGGCCGGGAGGCGGCACGCGGGCGAGCGTGCGTCTGCCGCTGGCTACGACCGAGCCCGGTGCCGACCGGCAGATGACAGAAGCATGACGCTTGAACTCGACCGACGAAGTTAGGGTGACCCGCATGAACCGTCCCCCAACAGGCATCGTCATGCTCAACTTGGGCGGCCCCAGGAACCTGGACGAGGTGAAGCCGTTCCTCATGGAGCTCTTCGCCGACCGCGAGATCATCCAGCTTCCGGCGCAGTCCACCCTCGGACCCTTCATCGCCGGTCGCCGCACGAAGTCCGTGCAGAAGAACTACGCGGACATCGGGGGAGGCACCCCCCTGGAGCGTTGGACCAAGCTGCAGGGCGAGGGCATGTGCGCCCGCCTCGATGAGCTCTCCCCCGAAACGGCCCCGCACAAGGCCTACATCGCGTTCCGCTACAGCGAGCCGTCCAGCGAGACGGCGCTGCGCCAGATGGCCGAGGACGGGGTCAAGCGCGCCGTCGCCTTCACGCAGTACCCGCAGTTCAGTTGCGCCACGACCGGCAGCTCGGTCAACGAGCTCTGGCGGGCGGCCCGCCGGCTCGGGCTCCAGAAGGAGTTCACATGGAGCGTCATCGACCGCTGGCCCGCCGACGGACTGTTCATCGAGGCCATGACGCAGACCGTGCGCCAGGGGCTCGAGCAGTTCGCTCCTGAAGAGCGCGACGACGTGCTCATCCTCTTCAGCGCGCACTCCTTGCCGATGAGCATCATCAACCGCGGCGACCCCTACCCGCTCGAGATCGGCACCAGCGTCCACCTGGTCATGGAGCGACTCGGTCGGCAGAACGAGCACCTCCTGAGCTACCAGTCTTCCGTCGGACCGGTGCCATGGCTCGGACCCTCGACGGAAGCGGTGATCGAGCAGCTCGGCGCCAAGAAGCGCAGGCGCGTGCTGGTGGTGCCCATAGCGTTCACTTCCGACCACATCGAGACGCTGCACGAGCTCGACATCGAGTACGGCGAGCTGGCGCACCACGTGGGGATCGCTCAGTACGTGCGCGCGCCCGCGCTCAACGACAGCCCCCTGTTCCTCGACGCGCTGGCCGGCATCGTCCACCGCCACCTCGAGGGTGGCGAAGCCTGCTCCGCTCAGTACGGTCTACGCTGCCCGGGCTGCGTCAACCCTCAGTGTCGCGACATCCTCAGGCCGGTAGCCCCGTACCGCCGCACCAACGTGTCCGCCCACCCGGACAACCGGCGTTACACCCGGTCCTGAGACCCGGGCCTGACCAGCGCGTCCGGCACCGGCGACCCCACCGCGCCGTCACGCCTGCTGCGAGCGGGCGCCGGGCGTGCGGTGGCTAGCTCCCGTGCAACGGACCTCGCTCGGGCCGACGCCGCGCAGCGAGCGGGTTAACGTTCTAGCGAGACGCACGTCGGTCGGAGGGTCGGATGGGTAAGGCGAACGGGATCCGCAACCTGCTGGTGGTCGCGGCGGTGCTGGTGGCAGGCACGCTCGTCGGTCGACCCCTGCTCTCGTCCTTGGCCCCCGAGCGGAGCGATGCGGACCACAGCGCCGCAAGCGCCACGGCCGCGCGCACGATCGACCTTCCGGCGGCCTGTCGGGGCGGAGCGACGAAGGTCCACGCCGTGCAGGGTGCGGGGCAGCGCAGCCCGCTCGTAGGCCAGGACGTCACCATCCAAGGGGTGGTCGTCGCTACCTTCCAGCATGGTGACGGCGGCGCGTTCGGGTACGACCTGGGCGGCTTCTACGTCCAGGAAGAAGACTCGGACGCCGACGCCGACCCCCGCACGTCGGAGGGGGTGTTCGTGCACGAGGCGACGTTGCGGCCGAGCGTGGGCGACCTCGTGCGCGTAACGGGGCGGGTGGCGGAGTTCAACGACCTGACGGAGATCACGCGGGTCCAGGACGTCGTCACGTGCGCGCAGGGGCTGCCGTTGCCTACCCCCGCCGCCATCACGCTGCCCGTCGCCTCGCTCGCCGACCTCGAAGCGTTCGAGGGCATGCTCGTTACCTTCCCGCAGGACCTCGTGATCGGCGACTACCAGGACTTCGACCGCTACGGTGAGATCGTCATGACCCTACCGGGCGCCGACGGCAAGCGCCCGCTGCAACCGACGGCGTACTTGGCCCCCGGTTCGCGAGAGGCGCTCGCCGCCGCAGACCTGGCAGCACGCTCACGCATCGTCCTTGACGACGGTCGCACGACCCAGAACCCGCATCCGCCGCGCCATCCGGACGGCACTGAGTTCACCGCCGCGAACAGCTTCCGAGGCGGCGACGTCGTGAGCGGCCTCACCGGCGTGCTGGACCACTCGTTCGGCGGCTACCGCGTGCAGCCGACGCGCGGGGCCACCGTGACCTCCGCCGGAGCGCGCCCGGCCGCGCCGGAAGCAGTGGGTGGCCGCCTTCGGGCCGCCGGCTTCAACGTCCTCAACTACTTCACGACCCTCAGGGGAGGCTCCACCGCGTGCGGTCCGAGGCGCGACCAGGACTGCCGCGGCGCGGACACGGCCGAGGAGTTCCGGCGCCAACGGGACAAGATCGTGTCCGCGCTCGCCAGGATGGACGCCCACGTGCTGGGCCTCACGGAGTTGGAGAACGACCCGACCGGCGCTGCGCTCGCCGATCTGGTCGACGCGCTCAACTCCGCCACCGTCGCCGGTCGCTACGCCGCCGTGCGAACGGCCGGCGCGGTGGGAGGGGACGTCATCCGCGTCGCCATCCTCTATCAACCGGCGCACGTGCGGCCCGTCGGCACCGCCGCCGTTCTGGCCGACAGGGGGTTCATCGACTCCACGCGTTCCGGCGAAGCGCGCAACCGGGCAGCCATGGCCCAGACGTTCGAGGAGGTGGGGAGCGGCGAACGCTTCACGGTCGTCGTCAACCACCTGAAGAGCAAGAGCTCCACCTGCGGGCGAGGCGACGACGACAGCGCCCAGGGCAGCTGCAACGGCACGCGCACGGCGGCCGTGAAGGCCCTGCTGGCGTGGCTGGCTACGGACCCGACCGCGGCCGACGACCCCGACGTGTTGCTACTCGGCGACTACAACTCCTACGCGCGCGAGGACCCAGTGCGCGCCTTGGCCGCCGGCGCGGACGGCGTGGCCGGCACCCCCGACGACTTCACCGATCTGCTCGCCATGTTCGTAGGCAACGACGCATATACCTACGTTTACGACGCGCAACTCGGCTACCTCGACTACGCATTCGCCAGCGGAGCGTTGCTCGGGCAGGTGAGCGGAACGACCGCGTGGCACATAAACGCCGACGAGCCGGACATCCTCGACTACGACCTGAGCTTCAAGCCCGCGGCCCAGAGGGCGCTGTTCACGGCGGATCCGTTCAGGTCGTCGGATCACGACCCCGTGATCGTAGGCCTGGCACTGGGAACCGACGAGCGCTGAGGAGTAGGGCCGGGAGTAGGCCACCGGCCACGCCGCTCCGGTGCGGTACCATTCGCACTACCGTGGACGAATTCGCGCAACTCACCAGCAAGCGCCGGACCCCTGGCCAGACTTCCAACCGCCTCATCCTGGTAGGCCTGGTGGTGGTCGTGGCAGCCATCCTGATCTTCTCGAGCATGTTCACCGTCGACCAGGGCTATCGCGGCGTGGTGCTGCGCCTCGGCGCGTTCGAGCGCATCGCGCAGCCCGGCCTCGGCTTCAAGATGCCGCTCGTGGACAAGGTCGTGATGGTGCGCGTGCAGACCAACTCGAAGGTCTACGACCGCATGGAGACCTACTCACGCGACCAGCAGCTCGCCGAGCTGCGCGTGTCCGTCACCTACCGGCTCGTGCCCGAGATGGTGCACGAGGTCTACGCCCAGTTCGGCAGTGAGGACGGGGTCGTGTCGCGCCTCATCGACCGGCGCGTCAACGAGCTGGTGCGGACCGTGTTCGGCCAGTTCAACGCCGTCGAGGCCATCCAGCAGCGGAGCTCGCTCAACCAGAAGGTGGCCGACGCCGTGATGAGCGTCATAGATCCGAACATCGTCGTGATCGAGTCGGTGCAGGTCGAGGACATCGCGTTCAGTTCGGCATACGAGCAGTCGGTCGAGGCGCGCATGATGGCCGAGGTCGAGGTGCAGCGCCGCACGCAGGAGCTCGAGCAGCAGCGCATCCAGGCGCAGATCGTCGTCACTCAGGCGCAGGGCGCCGCCGATGCCAGGGTGGCGGAAGCCAAGGCCCAGGCCGAGGCCACGCGCTTGGCCGGCGACGCGGAGGCGAGCGCCATCCGCGCGAAGGGTGAGGCGCTGCGCGACAACCCGGAGCTCGTCGCCCTCGTGACGGCCGAGGCCTGGAACGGCGTCCTCCCCAGCACGATGCTTCCGGGCGGGACGCTGCCGTTCATCTCGGTCGGGGAGTAAGCCTTCGCTCGCGAGAGCCGCGTCTCCTCGCAGGCGCCTAGGAAGTCGATGGGGCCGCTCCTGATCGGGAGCGGCCCCACTTCTCTCGGAACCTCCAGCTTACCCAGCGACCCTGAGCGGGCTCAGCGAGCCCCGGCCCCGAGCGGCAGACGCCAGCTCGACCAGCGCGCGCCGTCCAGGACCGTAACGGTGCCCGTGGCCGTCTCCGTACTGTCGGCCAGCGTCCGCATGGCGGCCACCGCCAGGTCCGTCAGGACGAGGACCTGGTCGTAGGTCGGCACCTGCGCGTCACCGAGCCACGCGCCCGCGCGGGTCTCCGTAAGGGCATGGCCAGCCAGCCAGAGCAGCGTGGCCGTCGGTGCGGAGGCGAGCTCGGCGACCTGAGCCAGGCCGCGCAGGAAGCTACGCGAGTCGACGAGCGAGTAGCCGACCAGAGCGCCGGGGGCGCGGGTGAGGCCGATCAGTCCGGGCGCGAGCGCGGCGGGCCTGGCGACGGGTGCAGACCGCGAGTCGATGGCCTGTAGCAGGGCCGCGGTCGGGCTGCCGATCACCAGGTTGCCGTCGAACACGGCCAACCCGACGTCGAGCGTCGGACCGGACCTCACCCTGAGGTACTCGACGCCGGCATGCTGCAGCTCGCGCACGGAGACCGCCTGTGAGAACTCGAGCGCCCCGGCGAACTCCTCCGCGCGCGAGGTGGAGACCAGGAGGGAGTTGAAGCGCTCGGCGGCCTCGAGCCACGAGCGCACGCCCCGCCACGCAGCGTCCTCGGAGGTGGCCGGCACCACGGTGACGCTCGGCAGACCCGTCACCCAGTTGCGGAGGTCGGTATCGAGGACCCCCAGGGTCAGGAAGTACGCGGAGCCGTCCGACCAGTCGAGGAGGGCCTCGCCGAGGTCGAGGCCGAGGAAGGCCGCCGCCGCGCCGCGCACGTCCGTCGGTTCGCCTGCGGCGAACGCGCCCGTGGCCGCGACGTCCGAGAGCCAGCTGTCCAGCCAGTCCACGAACGCGGCCAAAGGGAAGGCACCCGCTTCGACGGCCACGGTCGACTCCGGCAACAGCGGCGGCTGGCCGACGCGGCACCCTTCACACTCCAGCAGCGCGAGGAGGGCGTCCTCGCCGGAAGCCTTGGCGAGCGCCTCGTCCCAGGCCGAGGCCGTGCGGACGAGCACGCCGCCACCGTCGAGCGTCAGGCCCCACGAGAAGCCACCCACGATGCGCAAGGTCGTGACGAGCCGCTCGAACAGCCCGGCGGCCTCCGGCGGCACCGCGCCGCGCACGAGCCTCATGGTGTCGGCCAGGGCAGCGAGGTTCACGGTGGCCTTCAGCCCCATCTGCCCGAGCTCCTGGGCGGCGGACGCGATGCGCGTGTCGAGGAAGGACGGCTCCGTGGCGCCGGTCGAGCGGCGGACGGCCCCGCGCAGGAGCTCCGGCTCGGTAGCGACCAGCAGCACACCGCCCGACTCGGCGAGCAGGGCCGGTGAGTCTCCCCCGTCGCCGACGAGATAGATGGCCGAGCTACCCTCCACGCCGTAGCGCCGCCCGTCGAAGCACGCCACGGCGCCGGCGAGGAGGCGGGCGGCAGCGCTGCGCGTGGCGCCACGCACGGCCAACAACAGCTCGGGCTTCGGAGCGAAGCGCGAGACGCTCACGCCGGCCGCGGCGGACCACGAGCCCGCATCGCTCTCGAACAACGCCTTGGAGAGGTCCGGGCACTCCTCGAACATGACGTCGCGCATGGCGCCGTGCCCACGCCGCAGCTCCGTCATGCCACCACCATCCGCGGCGTAGAGCAAGCCGGCCAGCCCTTCCCAGACGGACTCCGCTTCACTGGTGTCCAGGTCGGCAAAGAGACTGTGCAACACGTCCGGGTCCAGGCCGGCCGGCCGCAGCTCGACGGCCAGTACGGTCGACTGCGGCAGGAGTGCGGCAAGGGGCCGCTGCGCGAAGCCGAGGGCCGGCAGGGCGAGGAGGAGCGTCAGCGTGAGGTTCCTGCGTAACGAAGCCATACCGCCAAGCTAGCGCACGCCGGGTGAGAAGTTAAGACTGATGAGAAACGGCTGCGCTCCGAAAGAACCTCGCCAGGTAGGCGTCGCCGTGCGGCATGCCTGACCGTTTCACCGCCCCTTGCAGGCGCCCAAGGTCGTAGGCGACCTTGCGCAGATGCACGCTTGGCTGGCCTCCGAGGACGTTGACGAGCGCGTACTCCGCGGCCGCCGGGTACCAACCCTCGCCCGCTGCCGTGAGCCTCACGGCCATGCCGACGCTGCCCGGGTTCATGACTATGGAGCCTCGGTAACGCTTGGCGAACTGCTCGTGGGTGTGGGCGCCGAGGTAGATCTCGGCAGGCGTGTCGTCGAGGAGTTCGGCGAGGCGCTCGTCCGGCGTGAAGGACCGGACGTGATCGTCGAAGCGCTTGGGCGAACCGTGGTAGGCGACGACCCGAAGCCCGGCCAGGGTGAGCTCGAGGTACGGGTGGAACGTGCGGATGTAGTCCTTCTCCGCCTCGCCCAGTTGCGCGGCGCACCAGGCCTCGACCTCCAGATGCTCCTCCCAACCGGGCGGTGGGGGCGTCGGCAGGTCGGCCGGGGTGCGAGGGGCCAGGAGCGAAGCGTCGGTGTTGCCGAGCGCGGTAGGGGCGTTCAGGCGCCGCAGCCGCGCCAAGGCAGCCGCCGGCTCCGGCCCGCCGTTAGCGACGTCGCCGAGGCAGACGACGGCATCGACCTCGAACCTGCCCAGGTCCGCGAGGACGGCCTCCAGGGCGGGGATGTTGCCGTGGATGTCGGCGATGACCGCCAGGCGACCTACGTCCGAAGAGCCCACGTCGTCCATGACATAAGGATACGCCCGGTGCGTCTAGGCCGCCGCCGCTGGCACATCCTTGCTTTAGGGTGGCCACTTGTGGTGTAATGAACAATTGTCGATAAGACACTATTCCCAGGAGGAACCCCAAACCAATGGATGAAAACGCAAACCCCGCCGCGGGGAGCCCTGCCCCAGGCACCGTCTCAGCCCCGGAAGAGAGCCCGAACCAGGCTTCAGCCGCGTCCGCCGACCAGGGTGTAGGCACGCAGGCTGACAACACGAGCACCGTTCAAGGGTCTTCCTCCGAGACTGCAACCCCCGCTTCGGCAGACGCCGAGATCACCATGGAAGACGTGCTCGCGGCCAGCGACGAACAGCTGGCGCGCAAGCCCGTCCACCGCGGCATGATCACGACCGGCCAGGTCATCATGCTCGCTCAGGAAGGCATCGTCGTCGACGTCGGCGCGAAGATCGAGGGCATGCTGCCCTACAACCAGCTCTTCGAGCACGAGTCGAACGCCGAGGAAGCCGCCAAGTACTTCAAGCCCGGCGACGACATCCAGGTGTACGTCATCCGCTCGGACATCCCCAACAGCACGATCACGCTGTCCAAGAAGCGCGCCGATCAGGAACGCGCCTGGAACCTCCTCCAGGACATCCATGAGAACGGCAAGCCGGTCGAGGTCGAGATCGTCGAGAAGGTCCGCGGCGGCCTCGTCGCCAGCCTCGGCGTCCGCGCCTTCCTGCCGGCGAGCCAGGTCGACATCCGCAGGGTCAACGACCTCGCGCCGTACGTCGGCCGCCGCATGAAGGTCAAGATCATCGAGCTCAACCGCCGGCGCAACCGCGTCATCATCTCGCGGCGCTCGATCCTCCAGGACGAGATCTCCCACCTGAAGGAAGACACGCTCAAGAAGCTCGAGCCCGGCGCCCGCCTCGAAGGCGAGGTCGTCGAGATCACGGACTTCGGCGTGTTCGTCAACCTCGGCGGCGTGGACGGCCTCGTCCACCGCTCCGAGCTGACGCACGGCCGCTTCAGCCACCCGCGCGACGTCGTAAAGCTCGGCGACAAGGTGCGCGTCGAGGTCCTCGACATGGACCTCGAGCGCGAGCGCATCAACCTCTCCATGAAGAAGCTCGTCTCCAACCCGTGGGAGAACGTGCTGGCCCACTACAACATCGGCCAGCGCATCACGGGCACGGTGACGAACCTCACCCCGTTCGGCGCCTTCGTCGAGATCGAGCCCGGGCTCGAGGGACTCATCCACGTCAGCGAGATGAGCTGGACGAAGCGCATCCGCCACCCCAAGGAAGCCCTCGACGAAGGCGACCAGGTGGAAGCGATGATCCTCAAGATCGACATGCAGCAGCAGCGCATCTCGCTCGGTCTACGCCAGACCCAGCCCGATCCGTGGAGCAGCCTGCCGGATCGCTTCCCGCCGGGTACGGAAGTCACGGGCCCCATCACGGGCATCACGGACTTCGGCGTGTTCATGGAGATCGAAGAGGGCATCGAAGGCCTGGTGCACATCTCCGAGCTCTCTCACGACCACATCGAGAACATCAACGACCACTTCAAGAAGGGCGACGAGATCACCGCGGTCATCCTCAACATCGACCCGGTCGAGCAGCGCGCCAGCCTCTCTCGCAAGCGCATGCTCCCCTTCACGCCGGAGAACGCGGCCGAGTTCGGCGGCAACGCTCCCGCCGGCGGCCAAGGCCGTGGCGGCATGCCACAGGCCGGCCCCGCCGCTGGTGGCAACCGCGGTCGCCGCGGTCGCCGTAGCCGCGACATCGACTACGACTACAGCTACGTCGCGGACGCCGCCTCGACCAAGAACACGACGAAGCTCGGTGACGTCTACGCCGACCTCTTCGCGCAGTTCGGCCTGGGCGACACCAAGTCCGAAGCCGAGGAAGCGCCCGCCAAGCCGGCCAAGGCCGAGGCTCCTGCCAAGGCCGAGAAGGCCGAGCCCGCCGCCAAGCCGGCGCCGAGCGTGAAGGCCGAGGAGCCCGTCGATCCCGAGAACGCCATCGACGCGGCCGAGGCGGCCGCCCTGCTCACGGCCGCCTTCAGGCAGGGCAAGCGCCCCGCCGCGCAGGCCGCCGAGAGCGCGGACGCCGCCGATGTGGCCGACGCGGACGTAGCGGACGCCGCCGACGTCGAGAGCTTCGCCGAGGGCGACGACTCCGAGGACGGCACCGAAGCCTAAGCAACCGCAGGCCGACCTCTCCCCGAGGCCGTCGAAGGTCCCGCGCGAAGGGCGTGCGCGGGACCTTCCCTTTTGGCGCGGGTGCGGTTGCGCCCCGCGGCCATGCGAGTTGGCGCATAATCGCCGACAACACCGCACTCCGAAGTGTGGACCGGTGCCCCTCGCCTTGTGGCCGCAGCCGAACCCACATCAGGTGCTGCCGCCCGATTGGAGTCCCGTATGCCGCGATCCACGCGGAAGCTCACCCGCTTGAGGCTCGCGCTGACGGCGCTTGTCCTCGCGCCGTTCGCCCTCCTACTGACGGCCTGCCCTGGGCCCGGCGGCACGCTCACCCAGAGCGTCGTCATCACCTCGCACACGGACGGCCAGGTGATCAGCGGCAGCCGTGTCATCAGCCTGATGGCCACGCTCGTCAACATGCCGGACGTGGGCTCGTACACGGTGACGTTGAACGGCGTCGCGGAGACGGCCACCCGGTCCGGCAGCGTCATCACGGCCGACATCGAGCTGCACGACCACGCCAACAAGGTAGCCGTCGAGGCCACGTCGACGGCGGGGAACACCGTCTACGCCGAAGTCAACCTCGAGTACCCGTTCGTCACGCTCGGCACGTACCAGGCGGCGGCCTTCGCCATCGGCCAGGACGACCTCGTCTCCGTCACGGAAGCGACGCCGCGCAAGATGATCGACGGCCCGTCCGGGCGCCCGTCGGCGCTGGGCGGACACCTCTACCTGCCCGACGAAGAGCTCAACCGCGTGCTCGGCTACGGCGTGGTGCCCAGCAGCAGCGGCGCCTCCCCCGACTTCGTCCTCGGCCAGGACCAGTTCGACGACACGAGCGGCCGCGAGGGGGCGACCGGTCTGCATGCCCCGGCAGGCACTGCGACCGACGGCGTTCGTCTAGCGGTGGCCGACGGGAACAACAGCCGGGTGCTCGTCTGGAACGCCGCCCCGACGGCGCAGGCCGCTCCCGCCGACCTGGTGCTGGGCCAAGGCGACTTCCTCAACAACGTGCCGGGCTGTGCGGCGACGAAGGTCGACCATCCCGCCGGCGTCGCGTTCGTCGGCAACAAGCTCGCGGTGGCCGACACCGACAACAACCGGGTGCTCATCTGGTCGCTCCCGACCGCCGACGGCGCCGCCGCGGACGTCGTCATCGGGCAGGCGAGCTTCACGACCTGCGCCAACAACGACGACGACCAGGACGGGGCGGCCGAGCCCAGCCCCACCGCGCGGACGCTGAGCGGCCCCCTCGACGTCTGGAGCGACGGCCAGCGGCTCTACGTCGCCGACTCGCTCAACAACCGCGTGCTGGTCTACGACAGCCTGCCCACGACCAACTTCGCCGCCGCCGACCGCGTCCTCGGGCAGACGAGCTTCACGGCGCTCGCGCCGAACACCGGCGCTTCGGGCCTCGACTACCCGTCGTCGGTCCACGGCAACGTCAACCAGCTCTTCGTCGCCGACTCGGGGAATAACCGCGTGCTCGTGTGGCAGAGCGTCCCCGCGGCGAACGGCGCGGATGCCGACCTCGTGCTCGGGCAGACGAACTTCGACAACACGACGGCCAACGCCGGGTCGCTCGACCCGACCGCCAACGGCTTGGGCTTCCCCACGGGTGTGTACCAGACGGGCGACCTGCTGATCGTCGGCGATTACGAGAACAACCGTTACGTCGTGTACGGAGGGGTGAGCGTCCCCTAGGACCCAGGCAGACGCCCGGCGCCGATCACATGTTCCTGAGGCGCCTGATGCGCTCCGCGATGGGCGGGTGCGTGGAGAAGATACCGGCTTCTCCGCCCCCGCCCATATGCATGGCCGGATTCACGAAGAACATGTGCCGCACGCCCTCGCTCACCTCGAGGCGCTGGCCGGAGTAGCCGGCCAGCTTCTCGAGCGCCATGGCGAGACCCTCCGGGTTGCGGGTTATGTACGCCCCCGTGGCGTCCGCCAGGTACTCCCGGCCTCGGCTCACGGCCAGGCGCACGAGCGTGCCTACGATCGGCCCGATCACGAGGAGCACGACGAGCAGGATCAACGCTATGCCCTGCCCCATACCGTTGCCGCCCCCGCGGCTGTCGCGCCGCGAGGAGCCGCGCCCGCCGCCGAGGCCGCCGTACATGCCCCACCGCAAGACCATGTCCCTGAGGACGAGCAGCGCCCCGAGAGTCGCAACGAGCATCGACATGAACCGGATGTCGTAGTTGCGCACGTGGGCCAGCTCGTGGGCGACCACGCCCTCCAGCTCTTGCCTGTCCAGGAGCTGGAGCAGCCCCGAGGTGACAGCGATGGAGGCGTGCTGCGGGTCGCGGCCCGTGGCGAACGCGTTGGGCGCTGGTGAGTCGATGACGTACACCTTGGGCATGGGCACGCCGGCGCCGATCGCGACGGCCTCCGCCACGTTGACGAGGTAGCGGTGCTCGTCGACCGTCGCCACGCGTGCACCCGACGCCGCCAGGGCTATCTGGTCCGAGAACCAGAAGCCGACGGCCGCCTGCCCGAACCCGAGCGCTCCGGCCACACCTATGAAGAACAGCGCAGACCCGGGGTCGACGGCCTGGGCGAGGAGGTAGGCCGCCGCCGCCAACAGCAGGACCGTGAAGAGCGCGAGCAGCCACGTGCTGCGCTTGTTGGCCGCCTGGTAGTCGAGCAGGTTGATCTTGCGGCCCGTGCCGGGCACCGTGAACTGCTCGCCCAGCTGCCTGACCTGATCGCTCATGCTAGCGCCACCTCACCTCCGACTCGCCCCCGGCGCCTCTCGTGAAGGCGAGCCGGGGGCGAGCTTGTCCTTGGATGCCGCGGCCGCGGCCGCGGTCGTTCGAGGGCAGCGGGCTGCCTATGCCGGGCGGTCCTTCAGGCCCCCGTGCTCGGAGCGCTGCCGAACGAGACCTGCGGAACGGCCTTGTCGCCCTCGGGGATCTCGAGGAACACGGCGGGCTTCTTGCCCATGGGGCCGGCGAGGAACACGGCGGGGACGGTCTCGATGAGCGTGTTGTACTGCATGACCGCGTCGTTGTAGAACTGCCGCGCGTAGGCGATCTTGTTCTCGACGCCGGAGAGCTCCTCCTGCAGCAGCCTGAAGTTCTCGTTGGCCTTGAGCTCCGGGTACGCCTCCGCCACGGCGAAGAGCCGCCCGAGGGCGGCCGACATCGCGTTGGCGGCCTCGGCCGACTGGTTGACGCCCTGCGCGTTCATTAGGGCGGCGCGCGCCCTGGTGACTTCCTCGAACACCGTGCTCTCGTGCGCGGCGTAACCCTTGACCGTCTCGACGAGGTTGGGGATGAGGTCGGCGCGGCGCTTGAGCTGGACGTCTATCTGGCTCCAAGCGTTCTGGTAACGCTTCTCGTAAGCGACTATCCGGTTGTAGATCGAGACCGCGTAGAAGATGAGCGCGGCCAGGACGATCAGGACGATGAGGCCTCCCATGGTTGAACCTCCTGAGCAAGATTGTATCGGAAAGACCCGGTCACGACGTGGCGACCGCCCCACCCTTGCCTTGCGCTCGGCATCCGGGCCTCCTGCGAGGCCGCCGCACACCCGTCCTGCGGCGTGTCAGACCGAGCGCGCCGTGATGACCCCGCCACCCAGGAGCCTGTCTCCAACGTAGATGACGGCGCTCTGGCCCTTGGCGACGGCGAACTGCGGGTCGTCGAAATCCAGGCGGAAGGCATCGCCGTCCAGGAGCGTGAGCGTGGCCGGTTCCGGCTTCTGGCGATAGCGCACTTGCGCCTCCACCCTTCGCGGCATGTGCTCGTCGGGCGTGAGGAAGTTGCGGCGGTTGGCCTCGAGGCCGCGCCAACGGCACATCTCGCGCGTGCCGACCACGACCTCGTTGGTCTCGGCCAGGAGGTCGATGACGTAGCGCTCCACGTGCGACTTGTAGAGGCCGAGGCCCTTCTTCTGCCCGATGGTGTAGTAGACGACGCCCCGGTGCTCGCCGACCACGGCGTGGCCGTCGGAGGCGTCGACTATCGGTCCCGGCCTGGCCTTGGTGGCCTCGTCCAGGTACGCCTTCACCGTCGTGGGCACGAAGCATAGGCCCGAGGAGCTCTTCTTCTGCGCCGTACGCATGCTGCGCTCCGCGGCCATGGCGCGGACCTGCGCCTTGGTGAGCTCCCCGAGCGGGAAGAGCAGGTACTTGAGGATGCCGCGCGGCAGCGCCCAGAGGAAGTAGGTCTGGTCCTTGTCGTCGTCCAGGCCGCGGTGCAGCTCGGGACCGTGCGCGCCGTCCACACGCCTGACGAAATGGCCGGTGGCCATGAACTCGCAGCCGAGCGCCTGCGCGCGAGCCACGAAGGCGCCGAACTTGATGTGGCGGTTGCACCACACGCACGGGTTGGGCGTGCTGCCCGCCTCGTAGGTCGGCACGAACGGGTCGATGACGATCTCCTGGAACGTGTCGCGGAAGTCGAGAAGGTAGAACGGTACGTCCAAGCCATCGGCGATCCTGCGCGCGTCGTAGGCCGCGTCCGGACTGCAGCACAGGTCGAACGCGCCGGTCGGCTTGTCGTCCGGCCAGAAGCGCAGCATGCTGCCCACGACCTCGTAGCCGCGCTCCGTGAGGATGGCGGCGGCCACCGACGAGTCGACGCCCCCGGACATCGCCGCCATGACCTTGACGGGTCTGGGAGCGACCGGCTGCGGCGATGGCGGGGCGGCGAGTTCCACGAGGCCCGATTGTACTTTCCGGCGGGCGGGGCGCGCGTCGGTCGGGGTTACCGACGACCCGGAGCGACCCGAGCATCGCGGGGCGGCATCCAACCTGTAAACTACGGCCCGGAGGTGGCCGTGAAGAGCGTCCGCATCATCAGACTCATCCTGCTGGTCGCGCTGGCCGCGTACCTGTGGCTCTTCCACACCGCGAACAGGCAGCAAGTGGAGCTGCCCGTCTTCCAGAGCTTCCTGCCGCCGCTGCCGGTCGCCTACGTCGTCGGCTTCGCCCTCGTGTTCGGGTGGCTCGTCGGGTTCCTGCCCGCTCGCATCGCTGCGTGGCAACGTTCACGCGAGGTGACGAGGCTCCGCGCCCGCGTCGCCGAGCTCGAGAGCCAGGCCAGACCGCCCCTCTCGGAACGCGCCACCGCGGTCCGCGCCGGTCCTCCCGCCACCTATCCGGCCACCGAGCCGGACGTGCCCGTCATCCCCGATCGCGGCAACCCGTTCCATGAGGTCCCGGTAAGCGACGACGAAGCCGGCTGATGCGCTCCGGCGTCCCAGCGGTGCGCTGGTCCGTAAGGCCACCCGCACCGCCTAGCGCCGTCGCGGCGCTGAGCCGCGCCCTGCAGGTGCCGCCTGCGCTCGCCGCCGTCCTCTGGTCGCGCGGCCTGCGAGACGCCGCCCCTGACCATCTCGACCCCAAGCTGGTCCTGAGCCCCAACCCGACGCTCCCGCTGGCGGCTGAGCGCCTGGCCCGAGCCGTCCGCGCTGGCGAGCGCATCCTGATCCATGGCGACTACGACGCCGACGGCATCAGTGGCACGGCGACGCTGCTCCTCGGCCTGCGCGAGCTCGGCGCGGCGGCGGCGGCCTTCATCCCCGACCGCCTCACGGACGGCTACGGCATCCACCCGGACAGGGTGCCGGAGCACGCCGAGCGGGCCGACCTCTTCATCACGGTGGACTGCGGCGTCACCAACCTGGCCGAGATCGCCGGCCTGCAGGCGGCCGGCGTCGAAGTGATCGTCACCGACCACCACACGCCCGGCAGCGCCCTGCCCGACTGCCTCGTCGTCCACCCCGGCCTCTCACCCGCGGCCGGTCACGGGTTGCCGGAGCTGACCGGCGCCGGCGTCGCCTTCCACCTCCTCTGGGCCGTGCGCGACCTGCTCGGCCTCGACCCTCCCCTCGAGTACGCCGACCTCGCCACGCTCGGCACGATCGCGGACGTAGCACCCCTCCTCGGCCAGAACCGGGCGCTGATCAAGGAAGGGCTCGCGCGCATGGCGGATTCGCGCTGGCCTGGCATCCGCGCGAGCGTCGCGCTGGCGAAGCTCTCCGAGCCCGTGAGCGCCCGCGAGGTCGCCTTCGTCCTCGCGCCACGCCTCAACGCCGCCGGCCGGCTGGGTGAGGCCGACGCGGGGTTGGAGCTCCTCACCACCGCCTCAGAGCGCCGCGCCGCGGAGCTCGCCACCTACCTGGACGCTCGCAACGGCGAGCGCCGCCGCATCCAGGACGCCATGTTCGAGGAAGCCTTGGGCAAGGCCGACCCGGAAGCGCCGGCCCTGGTCCTGGAGGACCCGGGCTGGCACCCGGGTGTGATGGGCATCGTCGCAAGCAAGCTGCTCGAGCGCTACTACCTGCCCGTCTACATAGCCGCGGCCGGCAAGGGCAGCGTGCGCTCCACCCCTGGCATCTCCGCCGTGGCGGGGCTCCGCGCCGCCTCCGCGCACCTCCTCAGGTACGGGGGGCACAGGCAGGCGGCGGGCTTCGCGCTCGACATGGCGAACTTCGGGGCGTTCCAGACGGCCATCTACGCCTACGCGCGGGTCTTCCCCCGGCCCGTGCCCGAGGTCGTGACGGACGCCATCCTCTGCGGCGAGGAGATCGAGGGCGGCCTCTGGCGCTCGGTGCAGGAACTCGAGCCGTTCGGCGAGGGTCACCCCGCGCCCCTCTTCGCGTTGTCCGACGGCCTGGAGGCCGCGCGTGCGGTCGGTAAGGACGGGAACACGCTGCAGCTCAGGATCGGCGGGGTGAGGGGGGTCGGCTGGCGCATGGGCGACCTGGCAGAGAGCCTGCCGGTAGGCGGACTGGTCAACGCGGCGGTGACGCTGGAGGAGAGCGAGTTCCGCGACAAGCGGACCCTCGAGTTCCGGGCCACCGCCGTACGCGCCGCGGCCCCCCTGCCCCTTGCGGTAGCCGAGGAAGAGCCGCCGGATACGGCCACTCGGGCGCCCGACGTGCGACGGTTACCGGTGAAGGGCGTCCACGCCGCCGGCTCTTACGTCCTCACCGATGTCGGTCCCGATCCGGTCGCCACGCTGGAGAGCGCGGCGCGTGGCGGCGGCGAGGTCGTCATGGCCCTCACGCCCGACGCCCTGCACGCCCTGGAACGTACAGCCAAGGAGTACCCGACCGTCGCCGAGTTGAGACGCGGCTTGAGCGCGCTCAAGCGCGGGGCCGCCCTCCCCTTCCTGGAGCCGAAGGCGGGGCGCATCAGGACGGCCCTCGACGAGCTCGGACTGCTCGACGACCACGGGCGCGCGGTCCGCCTTGCCCCGGGCACGCGCGTGTCGCCGTACGAATCGGCGAGCCTCATGGACGGCCTGGTGCGCAGGTACCGGCTACGCACGTTCGTGCACGCCTACCGGCATCTCGATGACGGGGGGTTCGCGTTTACTCTCGCGCGCCTGTTCGGCCCCGAGGCCGCGCCGGCGAGCGACATATACTTGCCCGATGTCGAGCAGCCCGTGGAGAGCACCGGAAGCCACTGACGGGCGCCTCCGCGAACCCTTGGCGCCGCCGGAGCCCGCGAGCCCGAACGCCGAGCTCGCGCGGCGCCTTAGAGCCGTCGTCAAGGGCGAGGTGCGCTTCGACGCCCTCGCGCGGGCGCTGTACGCCACCGACGCCAGCCCGTACCGCATCTCCCCCGTTGGGGTCGTGGTCCCGCTCGACGAGGACGACGTCAGGGCCGCGGTGCGCGTCGCGCACGAGCTCAAGGTCCCCGTCCTACCTCGGGGCGGCGGCACGAGCCTGGCCGGTCAGACGGTGGCGGCCGCCCTCGTCATCGACATGTCCAAGCACCTGACGGCGCTCCTCGAGTTGAACGTGCAGGAGCGGTGGGTCAGGGTGCAGCCCGGGCTCGTTCGCGATCAGCTCAACGCCAAGCTCGCCGAGCACGCGCTGCAGTTCACCCCGGACGTCGCCACGACCGACAGGGCCAACGTGGGCGGCATGGTCGCGAACAACTCGGCCGGCACCCGCTCCATCAAGTACGGCAAGAGCGTCGATCAGGTCATGGAGGCCCGGGTCCTGCTCGTCGACGGCACGGAGTTGGAGCTGAAGCCGCTGACGGGGTCCGACCTCACGGCCAAGTTGACGGCGCCAGGCCGGGAAGGCGAGCTCTACCGGGCCGTCCATGCGCTGGTCGCCGAGAACGCCGACGAGATCGCGGAGCGCTACCCGAAGGTCATGCGCCGCGTCGGCGGCTACAACCTCGACGAGCTGACGCACGCGGGAGCGGCGGGCCAGCGCCCGTTCAACCTCGCCAAGCTCGTATCGGGCAGCGAGGGCACGCTGGCGCTCATCCTCGAGCTCAAGCTGGCGCTGCACCCTGTACCGAGGCGCCGCGTCGTGACCATGCTCCACTTCCGCACCCTCACGGCCGCGTTCGAGGCGGTGAAGTTCGTGAACAGGCACGGCCCCTCGGCCGTCGAGATCATCGACCGCGACCTCATCGTGCTCGGGCGCGAGAACCCGGCCATGGCCCCGATGATGGGTTGGGTGGTGGACGACCCCGAGGCCGTCCTCCTCGTCGAGTTCGACGGCGAGGACCTGGCAGAGTGCCGCCGCGCCCTCGCGCGCCTGGAGGCCGACCCTGACGTGGCCGCGCTGGCGTACGCCGCCTACCTGGCCGAGGACCCGAAGCAGCAGAAGGAGATCTCCGACTTCCGGCGCGACGGCCTCGGGATCTACGCCACGATGCCCGGCGCCGCCAAGCCGACGCCGTTCATCGAGGACGCCGCCATCCCCGTCGAGCACCTCGCCAAGTACATCCCCGAGGTCATCGCGGTGTGCGAGCGCCACGGCACCAGGGCCGTGTTCTACGCGCACGCGTCCGTCGGCGTCATCCACGTGCGACCGCTGCTCGACCTCAAGGACGAGGCGGGCATAACGAGGTTCCAGGCCATCAGCGAGGAGGTCTTCGACCTCGTGGTGAAGTACGGCGGCTCATGGAGCGGCGAGCACGGCGACGGCCTCATCCGCTCGTATCAGAACCGCCGCCTGTTCGGCGACAGGCTGTACGAGGCGTTCATCGGGGTGAAGCGCGCCTTCGACCCGGACTGGCTAATGAACCCCGGGAAGATCGTCGAGGCGCCCGCGATGACGGAGAGCCTCCGGTACGGGACCGACTACCCGGCCGTCGAGCTGCCGACCGTGTTCGATTTCTCCGAGCAGGGCGGCTTCCTCGGCGCCGTCGAGGCGTGCACGGGCGTCGGCGCGTGCCGCAAGGTCGGCGTCGGGACGATGTGCCCGTCCTACATGGGCACGCGCGACGAGGACAACTCCACACGCGGACGCGCGAACGTGCTCCGCGAGGCGCTCACCGGCGGCCTGCCGGGCGGACCGACGAGCGACGACGTCTACCAGGTCCTCGACCTCTGCCTCGAATGCAAGGCGTGCAAGTCCGAGTGCCCCAGCCGCGTGGACATGGCCAAGCTCAAGTACGAGTGGCTGCAGCACTACTACGACGTCAAGGGCACGCCGCTGGCCGCGCGAGCCATGGGCAACGTCGGGCGGGTGGCGCCGCTGGCCCAGGCGCTCGCGCCCGTCGCCAACTTCTTCCTGCCGCTCAAGCCAGTGCGCTGGCTCCTGGAGAAGACCGTCGGGGTGGACGAGCGCCGCGTACTACCCAGCTACGCCCCGCGGCGCTTCGACGCCTGGTTCCGCCGCCGCACTCGGCCCACCCCGGGCACGCTCGGCAAGGTGGCGCTCTTCGCCGACACCTGGACGATGTTCAACCAGCCCGAGGTCGGCCAGGCCGCCGTGGCCGTGCTGGAGCGCATCGGCTACGACGTCGAGCTCGTGCCGTACGGCTGTTGCGGCCGGCCGCAGATCAGCAAGGGGCTGGCGCGCGAGGCGCAGCGCATGGCGCGGAGCAACGTGGCGGCGCTGCACGAGTACGTCGCGCGCGGCGTGCCGGTGGTCGGCCTCGAGCCGAGCTGCGTGGCGGCGTTCACGGACGACTACCCCGACCTGGTCCCCGGCGAGGAGACGCTCGCCGTGGCGGGCAACGTGCGGATGCTGGAGGAGTTCCTCGCCAAAGAGTGGACGAGCGGCCGCTTCAAGCCGGCCGACGTGTTCCGGAAGGGCGCCGGCGCCGTGCAGTTCCACGGCCACTGCCAGCAGAAGGCCGTGCTGCCCGCCAGCGCCAGCGCCACGAAGGCGCTACTGGGGTGGATCAGCGACGACGTGCGCGTGCTCGACGCCGGCTGCTGCGGCATGGCAGGCTCGTTCGGCTACTCGCACCACGACCTGAGCATGACCATCGGCGAGCAGCGCCTCTTCCCCGCCGTGCGCGAGTTCGAAGGCGAGACGGCGGCACCGGGCTTCTCGTGTCGGCATCAGGTCAGTGACGGGACGGGCAAGACGGCGAGTCACCCCGTGGAGTTACTGGCGCGCAACCTCAAGTAAGCGACTGGCAGACCCGTAGCGGGTCGCTACGGCAGCAGCCCCGCGACGCTTGGCACAGGCGCGCCGCGAGCTACATCTGCTCCGGCGCCGCAATCCCGAGCAGCCCCAACGCGGCTGCGAGCGTGGCGCGCACCCGGTCCACGAGCAGCAGGCGCGCCTCGCGCAGGCCTTCCTCGGCGCGCATGACCTGCGTGTCGGGCCGGCCGTCCTCCCCCTTGTGGTTGTAGTAGCCGTTCCAGGCCGTCGCCAGGTCCAGCGCGTACTGCGCGACCTGGTGCGGGGCGAGGGCGGTGGCGGCCCCCTCCACCACCTCCGGGAACCGCCGTATCACACGCGCCAAGCGCACCTCGAGTTGGCCGAGGCGGGCGAAGTCCGCTCCCGCCAGCGCGGTCTCCAGGTCGATACCGGCGACTTGGGCGGCCCTCAGGATGCTGCAGGCGCGGGCGTGGGCGTACTGAACGTACGGCGCCGAGTCGCCCTGCAACGACAACGCCTGCTCCCACCGGAAGTCGATGACCTTCTTGGCCTCGCCCTTCAGCATCCCGAAGCGCAGCGCCCCGATGCCGACCTGCCTCGCGACCTGGTCGACGTCCGCCAGTCCGGGGTTCTTCTCCTCCACCACGGCGCGGGCTCGGCGGGTGGCCTCCTCGGCCACCTCGTCGATGGACAGCGTGATGCCCCTGCGGCCGCTCATGGCCTGGCCTTCGAGCGTGACGACCTCGTAAGCGAGGTGGTGCGAGTTCTCGAACGCACGAACGCCCTCGGGGGTGCCCGACAGCGCGAGGGCCGTCCGCACGATGGTCTGCGGGTGGCTCTGGCGGACGTCGATCACGTTGATGATCTCGTCCGCGTGAGCGAACGACCGGCCGTCCGGGTGCAGCTCGCCGTGCTGGCTCGACGTGTAAAGGGGCCGGCCGCTCGGCTGCTGCGCGAAGCGCTCGAACGTCAGCCCGTCGAACAGGCCCGCCTTCCAGAACTGATAGCCGATGTCCTTCGCCACGTACATGGCGTTGCCGTCAGACCGAACGAGGACGACGAGCGACTCCTCCAACCCGGGCAGGAACTCGCTGACGTCCATGACGAGCGCACCCGCGTACTTGCCGGAGTCGGGGCGCGACACGTGCGGGCTCTCCTCCATCACGTCGAGCCCCCGCCGCAGCAACCCGCCCTGGACGATGTCAGACTCCCAGACGAGCAGGTCGTACTCGACCCCGAGGGAGTGATAGGTCTCGAGCTGCGCCTTGAGCACGCGCTCGACCTCCCGGCGCAGCTCGCCCCGCTCCAGGCGGTGCATGACCTCGTTGACGCCGCGCTCGATGGCCTCGCCGTCGCGCTCCTTCGCGGCAGAGAGCCGGACGTACAGCTCGCCGAGCCAATGGTCGTACTTGCGGTCCGTCTCGGGCGAGTAGCGCGCGTTGAAGTACGTGACGGCGAAGATGCTCTCTGCCGCCTGCCGGCCGGTGTCATCGATGTAGTTCTGGACCTCGACGTCGTGCCCGACGGCCGCGAGGATGCGCGCGCTCGCGTCGCCGAGGACCGTGTTGCGCAGGTGGCCGACGTGCGCTTCCTTGTTCGGGTTGACGCTCGTGTGCTCGACGACGACCTTGAGGCGCTCGGCACTCGGGCGGCGCGGCTCGAGGGCGACCTGGCGGACGAACCCGGCCGGGTCGAGGTGGAAGTTGATGTACGGCCCCACCGCCCTCGCCTCCGCCACGCCGGCCGGCAGGTTCAGCGCCGCGACGACGTCGGCGGCGATGGCCGCCGGGTTCTTGCCGAGCGTCTTGGCGAGCGCGAAGGCCACGGGGCTGCCGTAATCGCCGGGCCGGCCGTCCGGCACTTCCTGCACCTGGACGTTGGTACCCGGAGCTCCGACGGCGGTGGCTGCTGCTTCAAGCGCGCGCTGCAAGGCGATGACGACGTCGTCCATGACGGCGCCACGCTACCACGACCGCCTCGACGCGCCCTGCCAGAGTGTAGAATCGAGCCCACGCGAACTCCGCCACAGCAGCAGGCGCCCAGGCGCCCGGTGGTGTGGCGGAGTTCGAGGAGCCGCTCGCGCCTCGTGTGCTGGGAAACACGTGAGCAGTGTTTACGCAGTAAACTTGAGCAATCTTGACTCAAGCATGCAGCCACCCACAACCGCGCGGCGGCCCCGGCCGCCGCTCTGACCACGGCAACCTCGATCGCCCCAACACCGTCACGACCCCTTCGCCCTCACGCCGCGACCGGCACTAGGAGACCAGCATGTCAGAGGTCACCAACAGACCAGACTTCACGGCCCCGATCCCGGTATGCCCGGTGCGCGGGTCCGTGCTCTACCCCACCATGGTCATGCCCATCGATGCGGGCAGGCCCGTGAGCATCCGCGCCATCAACGCCGCCCTTGACCGCGACCGCACCATCGTCATCGTCAGCCAGAAGGACCGCGACGTCGAGGAGCCGGCCCCGAAGGACCTCTACGAGGTCGGCACCGCGTGCAACATCATGCGGATGAAGAAGAACCCCGACGGCTCCATCCAGATGCTCGTCAGGGCCTTCGCCCGCGTCAAGGTGCTCGAGTACTCGGGCAGCGAGCTCATCGAGGCCCGCGTCGAGCCCATCGAGGTGCCCGTCGGCGACGCGGTGGAGTTGGAGGCCGCCTTCCGCGAGCTGCGCGAGAAGTTCCGCGAGCTCGTCGAGGGGGGAAGCCGCAACGTGCAGAACGAGGTGGCGCAGTTCGTCCTCAACCTCGAGGACCCCGGGCAGTTCGCCGACTACGTCGCCTACCACCTCGACTTCCGCCTCGCCGACAAGCAGTCGGTCCTCGAGGCGCCGACCCTCGCCGAGCGCATCAAGCACGTCCTGCTCCTGATCGACACCGAGATCGAGCTCCAGGAGACCCAGCGCCGCCTGCAGCGCGAGGTCAAGGAGGAGATCGACCGGAACCAGCGCGAGTACTTCCTCCGCGAGCAGATCAAGGCCCTCCAGAAGGAGCTCTCCGGCTCCGACGACGAGGAGGACGAGGTCGAGGCGTTCCGCGAGAAGCTACAGGCGCTCGAGCTCCCCGAGGCCGTCATGAAGGAGGCGCAGCGCGAGCTGAACCGCCTCAGCCGCATGCACCCCGACTCGGCGGAGGCCTCGGTCATCCGGACCTACCTCACGTCCATCGTCGAGCTGCCGTGGAACACGCGCAGCGAGGACCGCCTCGACATGCGCAAGGCCGAGGAGATCCTCGATGCCGACCATTATGGCCTCGAGAAGGTCAAGGACCGCGTCCTCGAGTACCTGGCCGTCCGCAAGCTCAAGAGCGAGCGGGCCGCCAAGGGCGAGCTGGACGCCTTCGAGGTCAACAAGGGTCCTATCCTCGTCTTCGTCGGACCTCCCGGGGTCGGCAAGACCTCCATCGCCCAGTCCATCGCCAAGGCGCTCGGGCGCGAGTACGTGCGCATCAGCCTTGGCGGCGCGCGCGACGAATCGGACATCCGCGGCCACCGCCGCACGTACATCGGCGCCATGCCCGGCCGCATCATCCAGGGCATCCGCCAGGCCGGCGCCAAGAACCCCGTGTTCCTCCTCGACGAGGTCGACAAGCTCGGCAGCTCCTACCAGGGCGACCCCTCCTCGGCGCTCCTCGAGGTCCTCGACCCGGCCCAGAACTCCAACTTCGTCGACCACTACCTGGGCGTGCCGTTCGACCTCTCCGAGGTCCTCTTCATCGCGACGGCCAACTACGTCCAGCAGATCCCCGAGGCGCTCCTAGACCGCATGGAGGCCATCGAGTTCTCCTCCTACATCGAGCAGGAGAAGCTCGAGATCGCCAAGCGCTACCTGGTGCCGCGGCAGCTCGTCGAGAACGGCCTCAAGCCCAAGCAGGTCGACCTCACCGACGGGGCCCTGGCGCGGGTCATCACGTCCTACACGCGCGAGGCGGGCGTGCGCAACCTCGAGAGGCTCATCGGCACGCTGTGCCGGAAGGCCGCGAGGCGCATCGCGGACGGCGAGGCCAAGCGCGTGAAGATCACGGAACGCAGCCTCGAGCAGTACCTCGGCGCGCAGCGCTTCACGCCGGAGTCGGAGGCGGAGGACAACCTCGTCGGCGTCGCCACCGGCATGTACTACACCCCGGTCGGGGGCGACATCCTCTTCGTCGAGACCTCGGTCACGCCCGGCAAGGGCGGCCTCGTGCTCACGGGCCAGCTCGGCGACGTCATGAAGGAGTCGGCGCGCGCCGCCCTCACCTACGCCAAGACCAACGCCGAGCGCTTCGGCATCAAGCGCCCGCTCTTGGATGACTCTGAGATCCACATCCACATCCCCGCCGGCGCCACTCCGAAGGAGGGGCCGAGCGCCGGGGCCGCGCTCGCCACCTCGCTCATCAGCGCCCTGACGGGCGTTCCCATCCGCAAGGAAGTGGCGATGACGGGCGAGATCACGCTGCGCGGCCGCGTGCTGCCCATCGGCGGCCTGAAGGAGAAGGTCCTTGGCGCCAAGCGCGCCGGCATCAAGCACATCGTCTACCCGTCGCAGAACGAGGCGGACATGAAGGACATCGCGGCGCACCTCACGAAGACGCTGACGATGCATCCGGTCCAGGACCTCGACTCCGTGCTCGAGGTGACGCTCGTCGGCGGCCTCGCGGCGCTCGAGGCGCGGGCGGCCGAGTCGCGCTCCGGCACGACCGGCGGGGCGCCGAAGCCGCGCCGCAAGCGCGAGGTGGTACCGCCAAGCGGCGTGCGCGCCTAAGCGCGAGACTGTCTGCCCCACGGCCGAAGCCGTGCCGTCCTCAGCCGCCTCGATCACCCGAGGCGGCTGAGGACTTTCGTTACCACGGCGCCGGTGGGTGCCTCGGTCAGGGCGCGGGCTGCCCGGGCGCACCACCGCGAGGCGAAGTGCCGCCGTAACGCGCCCTACGGTATCCTTGACCGCATGTCCCGCCCTAGGCAACTAATCGCCGGGAACTGGAAGATGAACCGGCTCCCATCGGAAGCAGCGGCCTGGACGCGCGAGCTGCTCGCCCGCCTGGGTGATTCGCCCGCCTACGCCGGCGAACTCGCCCTGATCGTCCCCTTCACGCACCTGCCCGCACTGACCCAGCTGACTTTCGGGTCTAGCGTGTCCGTGGGGGCGCAGGACGTCAGCGCCCACGAGTCCGGCGCCTTCACGGGCGAGGTCTCCGCCGCCATGCTCGCGGACCTCGGCGTGCGCTACGTAGTCATCGGCCACTCGGAACGGCGCTCCTACCATGCCGAGTCGGACGCGCTCGTCAACGCCAAGACCCGCGCGGCCCTGGCCCACGGCCTCGTGCCCATCGTGTGCGCCGGGGAGAAGCAGGCGGAGCGCGACGCGGGGGACGCCGAACGCGTCGTGCTCGCGCAGGTGCGGGGCGCACTCGAGGGCGTCGCCGTCGACGCTCCCGAACGCCTGGTGGTGGCCTACGAACCCGTGTGGGCCATCGGCACGGGCCGCACGGCCACGGCCGCGGACGCTGCCGCGATGGGGGCCGCCGTGCGGGCGGAGCTGGCCCGCCTCTACCCCTCCGCCGGCCAGCGGGTGCGCATCCTGTACGGCGGCAGCATGAAGCCGAGCAACGCCGCCGAGCTGCTGGCGCAACCCAACGTGGACGGCGGCCTCATCGGCGGCGCCAGCCTCGAACTGGACGACTACCTGAAGATCGCCGAGGCCTCGCTGTGACGGCCGCTCAGGACCCGGAGCTGGCGGGGCGCCTGAGGACCCTCCGCGAACGCTTGCGCGCGGCGGGGGCCGACGCGCTGCTCGTGACCAACCCTCCCAACGTGCGCTACCTGTCCGCCTTCTCCGCACCCGAGGACGGCGCCGTGCTCCTGACGCAAGACGCGGTGACGCTCTACACGGACGCGCGCTACACGACCCAGGCCGGTCAAGAGGTGGCGATCCAGATCGAGGTCGTCCCCAGCATCGACGAGGCCGTGGCCGACAAGCTCGCCGGCCGGCGCCTGGCGGTCGAGGGCGAGCACATGACGCTGGGGCGCAACCGGGCCATCGCCCGCCGCCTCGGAAGCGAGCCGGTGGCCGTCGACGGCTTCTTCACCGCCCTGCGGACGGTGAAGTCGGAGCGCGAGGTCGCGGCCCTCCGGGAGGCGGCGCGCGTCACCGACGAGGCGTTCTCCGCCGCCCTGGCGATGATGGGGCCCGGCGTCCGGGAGATCGAGGTGGCCCTGTGCCTCGAGAGCGCCATGCGCTTGGCCGGGGCGGAGGGCTCGGCGTTCGACATCATCGTCGCCAGCGGCACGCGAGGCGCGATGCCCCACGGGGTCGCGTCCCAGAAGGAGCTCGCGGCAGGCGAGCTGGTGACCCTGGACTTCGGCGCGGTCGTGAACGGCTACCACGCGGACATGACCCGCACGGTGGCGGTCGGCGCCGTCGGCGCGGAAGAGCGCAGGTTGTTCGAGGCCGTCCTGGAGGCGCAGGAAGCGTCGCTTGCCGCCCTCGCGCCCGGCAGGACGGGCCGCGAGATCGACGCCGTGGCGCGAGCCGCGTTGGCCAGGCACGGCCTGGAAGAGTACTTCACGCACTCGCTCGGCCACGGCACCGGCCTCGTCATCCACGAGGAGCCGCGCCTGAGCAAGAAGAGCGACACGGTCCTCCAACCCGGCATGATCGTCACGGTCGAGCCCGGCGTCTACCTCCCGGGGTTCACGGGGCTGCGCATCGAGGACCTGGCCGTCATCACGAGCGACGGTCACGAGGTCCTCTCGAGGAGCCCGAAAGGCTTCCGCTCCGTCTGACGGCCAGCGGCCGACCGACCGTCGTGGCGGTCGGGTCGTCGCGTCGAGGCGATCGTCACCCGAGATCGACGGCCACCGCCCTTGTCAGCCCAGGACCAACGCCGTCACCGCCGCCAGCACCGCCCTGACCGTCTCTGCATCGGCCGCCTCGCAGTACACGCGTAAGAGCGGCTCGGTGCCGCTCGCCCGCACGAGCACCCAAGCGTCGTCGGCCAGGTTCAGCTTCACCCCGTCGAGGCGCTCGACGCTCGTCACCCGTTTGCCGGCCAAGCGCGAGGGCGGGACGTCCAGGCTCCCAGCGGCGCGGGCCAGCGCCTCGGCACCGTCCAGGTGCAGGTCGAGGCGGTCGTAAGCGTGACGCCACCCGGCCTCCTCCTCGAGCGCGGCGAAGCGTTCGGAGGGCGAGACCCCCGTAACGGCGACCGCCTCGAGGAGCAGCAACGCGTTGGCGAGCCCGTCGCGCTCCGGCAGGTGCGCGCTCACGCCTATGCCACCAGACTCCTCGCCCCCGATCAGGACCCCTCCGGTGAGCATCGCGTCGGCCACGTGCTTGAAGCCGACCGGCGTCTCTACGACCTCCAACCCACGCTCGCGAGCCAACCGTTCGACGATCCGGCTGACGGTGAAGGTCTTGACCACGGCGCCGCGCTCGCCACGCCTCTGCAGGGCGTCGAGGAGCACGGCGAAGATCTGATGGGAGTCGAAGAACTCGCCGCCGGGTAGGACGACGCCGATGCGGTCGGCGTCGCCGTCCGTGGCGGCCGCGAACGCCACGCCTGGCGCGGCGGCGCGCATGTGGGCGATGGTGGCGGCGAGGTTGGCGGCGATCGGCTCCGGGTTGACACCGTAGAAGGTGGGGTCGGGCCTCCCGCGCACCTCCTCGATCCGACCGCGCAGGTCGTGCCTGGCGAAGTAGCCGACGAGCCAGCCGGCGCCGGCGCCGCCCATGGCGTCGTGCACCAACCGCACGCCGGAGCGAGCGATCGCCGCCATGTCGACGAGCCGGTCGAGCGCGGCGAAGTAGCCCTCGCGCGCGTCGAAGGCGCCAGGCACCCCGGAACGGCGCACGTCGGTCGGCGCGATCCTCGCGGCGCGCTCGGCCACGTCGCGGTAGGTGGCGTCGGAGGCCGAGCCGCCGTAGGCGGCCTTCAGCTTGAAGCCGGAGTACTCGGCAGGGTTGTGGGACGCCGTGACCATCACGCCGCCACATGCGCCCAAGCGCGTCACGGCGTGCGACAGGGCGGGGGTAGGCACGTAGTCCGCGCTCACGAGGGCCTCGATGCCGTTGCCCGTCAACACCTCGGCCACCAGGTTGGCGAAGCGACGGCCGAGGAAGCGGGTGTCGTACCCGACGAGCACCGTTCCCTTGCCGTGTGCGAGGAGGTGCTCGGCGTACGCCTGGGCGGCGCGGCCCAGGTTGGCGACCGTGAAACGCTCCGCGATGACTTCGCGCCAGCCGTCCGTGCCGAACTTGAGCTCATCCAACCGACCTGGTCCCATCTGATCTCGCTCCATGCCACCTCCTTCCACAACGTACACTTGCGCCCGTGAGCATCGTCATCAAGTACGGCGGCAACGCCATGACGGAACCGGCCACGCGGCGCGCCGTGGCTGGCGGCCTGCGGAACCTCGCCGGCAAGGGCGGCGGCGCTTCGGCCCGAGCAGTCCCCCCGGTGGTGGTGCACGGCGGCGGACCCTACATCCAGGCCGCCCTCGACGAGGCCGGCCTGGAACACCGCTTCGAGCGCGGGCTGCGCGTCACGAGCCCCGAGTCCGTGGTGGTCATAGAGCGGGTCCTGACCATGCTCGCCAAGGAGCTGGCGTTCGAGATCGGCCCGGCGGTGGGGATCACCGCGCGCGACGCCCGCTGCATCACCGCCGAGGTGCGCGACCCGGCGCTCGGTCGCGTCGGGCGCGTCACCCACGTAGACACGCGCGTCCTGCGCGCGCTACGCGGCGGCGGGCTCGTACCGGTCCTCGCCTGCCTCGCGCTCGACGCCGAAGGGAACGCCCTGAACGTGAACGGCGACGAGGCGGCCGGCGCAGTCGCCGGGGCGCTCGGCGAGGGCGTCGTGTTCCTGACGAACGTGCCGGGAGTCCTGGACGACCCCGCCGTGCCCGGCTCCCTCTTGAGCACTCTCACGCGCGCCGAGGCCCGTGCGCGCATCGAGGACGGACGCATCGCCGGCGGCATGATCCCCAAGGTCGAGGCGGCGCTGGACGCCTTGGCCATGGGCGCGCCGTTCGCGGTGGTCGCCGACGGGCGCGACCCCGACGGCGTGGAGCGGGCGCTGGCGGGTGGCGGCACGCGCGTCCTCGCCGACTGACAGCCGCCGCGGCGAGCCGCCCGGCCGTCAGCCACAGGCGCTTCGAGCGCGCCGGGCCGGTGAGATTCCTGTAAGAGCGACGAGGCTACCGTGGCGTCGGATCCGCCCGAGGCAACCCTTCGGACGGGGCCGCGGAGACGTTAACGGCACTAGGAGCCCGAGATGCATGACGACATCACATCGCTGCCCACGCTGGATCTGATCCGCGAGGCCACCGTGCTCGAGCTGAAGATCATCCACGACACCAGCTCCGCGATGGAGACCGAACGGTACTGCCTGATCCAGGTCGAGCTCGGTGGTCGCCTATCTAGGGACTTGGTGGTCGATCCGCGGGACTGAAGCGACCGGCACCCGCTCCCCCCTCAAGCAACGGCCCGGCGGGTGCCGTCGTTCAAGCGCAGGTGACGGCGAGAAGGCCGGCCGGGAACATCAGAACCGACCGCACCTGACGTTCCGGTGTGCGATTGCCGGGTTTTTCCTGTTGCGTGGTGCGCCGGTTCTGGTACATTTGACGGCGTGCGTCCCTCAAGCCTGGTCCGTTCCGTTCTCGCAGTGGTCGTCTTGGGGACCGCAGCGGCATCCGCCAAGACCATCACCGTGCAGCCGGGCGACAGCCTGTGGGCACTGGCACGCCGTTACGACACTACGGTCGCCGATCTCATCCAACTGAACGGCCTCTCCTCCGACGCCATCCGCCCCGGCCAGGTCTTGACCGTGCCGGGCGAGGACGAGGAGCCGGCGGCGCAGGTCAAGACGGTGGTGGTGCGCGCCGGCGACACGCTCTACGACATCGCCTTGGCCAACGACCTCTCGGTCGCCGACCTCATCGCGTTCAACGACCTCGACGGCACGCTCATCCACCCCGGCCAGGAGCTGCGGCTGGCGACCGGCGACAAGGCCCCCGAGCCGCTCACGGTCACCGTGGCCGCGGGCGACTCCCTCTGGGCGTTGGCCCGCCGGTACGACACGACAGTGGCCGCCATCGCCAGCGCCAACGGCCTCTCGTCAGCGGCCACCTTGCGCGTCGGAGCCATACTCTCTATCCCGGGGCAGTACGCCAGCGCGTCCGAGACGGACGTCGGCGGTCCTGTGCCCATGCAGATCGTCGTCGGTCCGGGTGAGACCCTGTGGTCGATCGCCCAGCGTTACGACAGCACCATCGCTGCCCTCAAGAGCGCCAACTCGCTCAAGGGCGACACGCTCTACGTCGGCCAGCAACTCCGCGTGCTTCCCGGCACGGACATCGAGCCTACCAAGGCCGTCCTCGCCGTTCCGGCCGCGCCCACGACCGGCGACGGCACGCTCATGTGGCCCCTCATCGGCTCCATCACCTCGCGCTTCGGCTACCGGCAGTTGCGCGTAAGCGGGAGCAACTTCCATACGGGGATAGATATCGACGGCGAGACGGGCGACCCGATCCGCGCCGCGCACGCCGGCACCGTGACGCTCTCCGGCTGGCACGGTGGGTACGGCAACCTCGTGATAGTCACGAGCGGCAACACCGAGTACTATTACGGTCACGCCTCCGCGCTCAAGGTCGAGGTAGGCGACGAGGTCGCCGCCGGCGACGTCATCGCGCTCGTCGGTAGCACTGGGAACTCGACCGGATCGCATCTGCACTTCGAGATCCGCGTAGACGGCCAGATGATCGACCCTCTGCCCCGCCTCGATACGTACGCCGGGCGTTGATCGATCGGAAGTGAGCTGACCGAGTGCGTATCGTCGTCATCGGCGACATCCACGTGCAACCTGACAAGCTGTGGCGCATGCTCCGCGAGGCCGGCCTCGCAGACGAGCAGAACCGGCCTACGGACGCCCTGCGCGGCAGCGACACGCGACTGGTGCTCCTGGGCGACCTCGTGCACGCCAAGAGCAGGCAGCGCTACGCCGACCTGATCAACGTGCGGCGCTACGACGAGTACAACCCGCGCCACCTGCAGCGGGCCGAGGCGATCCAGGTGCGCTTCCTGCGCGAGGTCAAGGGCTTCCAGGACCGCGTGCCGAGCGGCAACATGGTCATCCTCCTCGGCAACCACGACTTCAACGCCGCCACGGTCGAGCAGGGTCCGCTGCGCACCGACGACGTGTCGCACCTTGAGTGGAAGCCTGGCCACGGCGAGGAGCTCGAGCCGGAGCTGCGCGACTGGATCCTCGGCTGGCCCAGGGAGCTCGCGGTCGAAGGGCTGCACTTCGCCCACGTCGGGCCGCTCCCCGAGCACAACGTCTACGACCAGGCCTTCTACCTCGAGAACCGGCGGCGCTGGCTGCAGGAGGACAAGGACTTCCTCGACGGCACCCCTTACCGCCTTGGCGTGTACGGGCACACCCCAGTGCGCGGCGGGGTCAACGTGGCGTCGCAGGGGCGGGCACTGCTCCTCGACACGAACGGTCACAAGGACGAGTACGCGTGGCTCGAGATCGACACGAGCAGCGCCGAGTACAGGCTGCGCCTGCACGGGCTGTTCTTCGACGAGACCGTGCCGCGCCTGCCTGCGTCTACCTGAACGGGGCTCGGCTCACTGCTCCTGACGGCCCTCGTACGTGGGGGTCAGCATGGCCCACGTGCGGAACGGGGCCAGGTCGACGACCTCGCCTCCGAGGGTGCGGAACTGCACGCCCTTACCGGTCGAGAGCACCCACCGACCGGGTTCGGCGCGACCCCTCAAGTAGAGCGTCGCCTCGCCACCCTCGAGCGGGATGTACAGACGCCCTTCCGTGTCGCCCGGCAGCACGCGCGCAGTGATCTCGCCCACCAACACCGCGTCATAGAGCATGATCTGACCGTCAGGGTGACTGGCCGGCGTGCCGTCGCGCACCCAACGGTAGGCGTTGAGCACGGCGTCGTACCGGAAACCCGACGTGTAGGCGCCGCTGTACCTGACGCTCACTTCCGTTACCGCCACAGCGGCGTCCGTCGGCTGGAACACCTGCCCGCTCACGACCTGAGACGTCTCGGGAACTAGGCGCAGCATCGCCGACTTGAGGTCCGGGCCCGAGCCGTAGAGGTTGTATGGCGCGGAACGCTCCCCTTCGCGCGTGAAGAGCGGACCGTTGTTGTAGGCGTTCAGGGTCGGCAGCGAAGAGTTGGCGATGGCGATCATCGCACCGGGCGAACCGCCATCGTGCACGAGCACGGCCTGGCTCGTCTGCGCCAGCTCGACGAAATAGTCGCGGGCACTCCTGACCGGTCCGACGCGCCGGGGAAAGTTGCTGTCGTACAAGGCCATCAGTCTCGTCAGGCCGCCTTCCACGGGCATCTCGACGATCATGCTCGCCTCGCGCAGGCCGGTCTGCGGGTAGCCGCCGACGTTGTCGACCAGGACGGCCAACGGCCTCTCGCGAGTGAAGGAGAACGGCAGGCGCGCAGCCTGGGCGGGAGCGCCCGTCCCCTGTCCCACGCCGTCCGGCCCCGCGTTGAGACCGCGACCGTCGGCCGTCGCGTTCGGGTCGAGGGGGCCGGTCTGGCCGGCCGTAGAAGCGTTGCCGCCGGGCGTGCGGTTGTTCTGGACGGTGGCGGCCACGTCGGTATCGCCCGTACGTGTACCGTCTGCACCCGGAGCACCGACCGCGGTGATGGCCGAGACGATGTCGGCCCTGACGGCGGGCGCCGGGATCTCGGCGACCTGCGCGACGGCTACCTGGGGGACGACGCTCACGTCGCGCCGTGTGCCGACCTGGGCGGTGGCCGTGGGCTCGGCGAGCGGACGCGTACCGGCGACGCTGGCCGCGACGCCCGAGGTGGAGAGGGCGGTTCCGCTCGCTATCTGGGCGGAGACCGCCGGGGCGGCCAAGGCCGTGCTTGCCGCGACGGCCGCTTGGGCGGTCGGGGCCGCGAGCCCGACGGACTGAGCCACCTGGGCGCTCGCCGTCGGGGCCGAGATCGTCTGCGGAGCGGCGATGGCGGCGCTCACCTGCGGGTTGGTCAGCGCAGCGGCCTCACTCACGGTAGCGGTCGGCTGGGCCGCGACCGAACGCGCGGCCGTCACGTTGGCGCTCGCGGGCGGTGTGGGGATGACGACGGGGTCGACGAGCGGACGAGGCGCGATGGCCACCGGATCGATCTCGGGCAACGGGGTGGCCGGAGCCTCGGCGAGCGGCAACGGCTCGGTAGGCGGCGCAGCCTCCACGACCTGCGGGGTCGGCGCGGGTGCCAGAGGCGCCTCGGCGGCAGCGCTCTCATCCGGCACGGTCTCCTGCGGCTGGGCTGCTTGGGCCGGCGGTGCTTCCGGTGCCGGCGGCTGCAACGTTATGGGCCGCTCTTCCGGCGCGGTCGTCTCGCGCTGCTCCGCTGCCAGGTCACGCGGCGTGCCGATCTGCTCGGACGCCACTTGCGGTGAAGGGGCGGGGGGTGCCGGGCTCTCGGCCGTCGGTGCCAGCGTGGTCGCCTCCGCGTATGCGGGGGTACCGACGTCTATGACGATGTACGGAGGGACCGGCTCTGGTCGAGGGCGAAGCCCATAGACGAGGGCAACGAGCAGGACGAGCATATGGAGTGTCAACGACACCGCCATGGCCCGGCGCTTGTCCGGGTCCTGCCACGGACGCACCTCGCGGTGAATATCGCTCGTCATGCCGGCCCTTCCACCATCATCCGCCGGTCGAGATGGCTATGCGTTGGGCCCCGGCCTGTTTGATGAGGTCCATGATGCGCACCGCGGTGCCGTGCGGGAGCTCCCTGTCGGCGCGGAGGACGATGGTCGAGTTGCCCGAGCGGTTTATCTCGGCCCTGACCATCTCTACCAGCTCGGCTTCGCTCACGCGAGCGCCCGCGAAGTACACGGCGCCGTCCTTCATGACGGTAACGGTTGGGAGGTTCGATGGCTCCGCAACGCTCATCTGGGCGTCAGGCAGGTCGACGGGCAACCCCGTCTCGACGGTGATGAACGTGGTCGAGACCATGAAGAAGATGATGAGCAGGAACACGACGTCGACCATCGGCGTGAGGTCGAGCTCCGGGTCGATGGCGAGCCTCCGCCCGCGTCTGAGTCTCGCTCTGGACACGGTTCAGGCCTGCGGGGCCGGACGCACCCCGCGCATGTCGACGTTGCGTTCGGTTTGCTGCTCGCCGCCCTGCCTGTAGGTCGTCGCCCCGGCTTCCTCGCGCCTGTCGGCGACAGCCCGCACGATGTTGCCCATCAGCTCCTCGCGACGCTTGTCGATGTCGCCGAGGAGCTTCGACACCAGGCTGTTCAGGTAGCCGTGACCGACCAGGACGGGGATGGCGACGATGAGGCCCGCGGCCGTCGTCACGAGCGCCTGGCCGATGCCGTAGGCGAGCTGCCCGGCATCGCCGGAGCCGTGCAAGGAGATCTCGGAGAACGAGATGATCATGCCCGTCACGGTGCCGAGGAGGCCGAGCATGGGGAGGATCTTGGCCATGATCGCGAGCGGGGTCAGCCCGCGCGTGAGGTTCTGCTCCTCGCTGATGATGGCTTCCTCGAACGCGGCTTCCACCGCCGGCCTGCCGTACGGCAACCGCTCCAGGGCCGCCTTCAGGACCCGCGCCGTAGGCCCGCCGTGGCGCTCGCACGCGTCGAGCGCGGAGTCCAGGTCGCGCTCGCGTACGGCGGCGTTGACGCGCAGCATGAGGCTCGAGGTGTCCGAGCGCTCGCGGTTGAGCTTCAGTAGCCGCTCGACGAAGAGGTAGACGGCGTAGATCGATACCAGGATGATGACGACGAGGATCGGTCCGCCGCTTAGGAGTAGCTCAGTAACAGTCATTCCACGCTCCTTGCGCGGTTTACAGCTTGCGCCATGCTAGCGCGCCGCACATGAGAAACGCGTAGCGCGACGGTATTGGTCCGACCAGTCCGATCAGCCCGTGTTCCGCATGCCCGCGCTCACACCCATCAGCGAGAGCATCACCCCGTACGCGAGCGCCTCGCGGTCCGGGCCCTCGGGCGGCTGCCGCCTGAGGCGGCGCAGGAGCTCGACCTGCAGGCGGCTGATGGGGTCGACGTACGGGTTGCGCAGTTGCAAGGCCCGCGCCAGCACCGGGTCCTGGGCGAGCAGCGGGGCGCCCGTGATCTCCTCCACCAGCGCGGTCGTCTGGGCGTGGTGGCGTTCGATGCGCTCCCCGAAGTGCCGCAGCGAGGCGTCGACGAGGCCGAGGTACGCCCGGAAGATGGGCATGTCGGCCTTCGCTAAGCTCATCTGCGCGAAATCGATCATCGTCGTGAAGAACGGCCATTCACGGTACATCTCGCGCCCCGGCTCCGGCCCGATGGCCTCGAGGGCCGCCCCAAGGCCGTACCAGCCCGGGAGGTTGGCGCGGCACTGGGTGAAGGCGAACACCCACGGGATGGCGCGCAGGTTGGCCATGCTCGGGGCGCCGGCGCGGCGCGTCGGGCGCGAGCCGAGGTTGAGCTGGGCGAGCTCCTCGATGGGCGTGACCTGCTTGAAGAACTCCATGAACCCCTCGTCCTGCACGAGCGACCGGTAGCGGGTCATGGCCGCCTCCGCGCCCGCGTCCATGGCGGCGCGGTAACGCTCGTCGACGGTGGGGAGCTCACGCGCGTCGCGGGCGCTGGCCAGGATGAAGGCGTGCATCACCTGCTCGAGGTGGCGGTGAGCGAGGTCGGGGTCGGAGTAGCGGTCGGACAGCGCCTCGCCCTGCTCCGTGAGGCGCATGCGTCCTGCCAGGCTGCCAGGCGGTTGGGCGAGGATGGCCGCGCCGGCAGGTCCCCCTCCCCTACCGATGCTCGTGCCGCGCCCGTGGAAGATGCGCAGCGGGACGCCGATCTCCCTGCACACCCCGGCAAGCTCCTCTTGCGCCAGGTAGAGCGCCCAGGAGGCCGACACGAAGCCGACGTCCTTGTTCGAATCCGAGTAGCCGATCATGACCTCTTGCACGCCGCGACGTCGCACGTGCGCCAGGTAGGCGGGGACGGCGAAGAGCTCACGCATCACTCCCGGCGCCGCGCGCAGGTCGGCGAGCGTCTCGAAGAGCGGCGTGGCCTCGATCTCGCCGACGCCCGCCTCCTTGGCGAGGAGGAGGGCCTCCAGGACGTCTGACGCGCCCTCGGTCATGCTGACGATGGTGCTGCCGTGGGCCCCGGCGCCGTGCAGGTCGGCGGCGCGCCGGAACTCGGCCAGGAAGGCGAGCGCCCGCTCGGCCTCCGGCGCCATGCTTGCACCGCGCCCGAGCAGGGGCCGCGGCGAGGCGAGCTCGCGGGCCAGGACGGCGATGCGCTCCCTCTCCGGCAGCGCCAGGTAGTCGGGGTGGACGGCGCCCGCGGCCAGGACGCTCGCGACCGCCACCTCGTGCACACGGCTGTGCTCCCGGATGTCCAGCGGCGCCAACGGGAAGCCGAACGCGGCGGCGCGGCGCATGGCGGGCCGTACGAAGGCATCGGCCGGCCGACCACCGTGCCCGAAGCGCAAGGCCGCCTCGAGGCGCGCGAGGTCGGCGCGGTAGCCCGGCTCACCGCCGGGGTACGCGCCCGGATCGGAGCCCTCCCGCACGAGCGCCTTGTACATATGCTCGAGCCACCGGCGGTACGGCTCACCCTCGAAGCGCGGGCTGCGGCCCTCGGAGTCGTCGCGCAGCGCCAGCGCCGCGCGGAACTCCTCCGTGAGCATCAGCCGGCCCTCCCACTGGGAGAGGCGCTGCACGAGGCCCTCCACGTCCGCGACGTAGGCCTCGTTGGCCACCCCCGCCTGCAGGGCGAACGCCTCGCGCATGACCTCGGGGGTCACGTAAGGATTGCCGTCGCGGTCGCCGCCGATCCAGGAGCGGAAGCGCAGGACCGGCGCAGGGGCGTCGCTCGGTGGGCCGCGGTGGCCGGCGCGGCCGGTGGCGCCTTCGGGGAAGTACGCGTCGAGCGCCTCCTCTAGCTCGGCCATCAGGCGCGGCACCACGTCGAGCAGCGAGCGCCTGAAGTAGTAGAGCGCGCTCTTCACCTCGTCGAGGACGCTCGGTCGCTCGAGCGCCACCTCGCGGGTGAGCCAGAGCGTGGCGATCTCGGCGTGGATGCTCTCCTTGAGGACCTCCCTGGCGCGGGGCGCCAGCTCCGTCTCGTGCAGGCGCCTGAGCGCCTCGCCGATGCGCTCGAGCTTGAGCCTGACCGTGTAGCGCTTCACCTCGGTGGGGTGGGCCGTGACGGTGAGCTGCAGGTCGAGGTCGCGCAGGAACGCCGCGGCCTCCTTGCGGTTCAGCCCGAGGTCGCGCAGGGCCTTCACGGCGGCCGCGAGGCTCTCGGCACGGGGCTCGTCGACGGTGGCGCCGCGCTCGCGGTGACGGTTGACGCGGACGCGGTGGATCTCCTCGGCGAGGTTGACGAGCTGGAAGTAGACGGTGAAGGCGCGCACCAGCCGCTCGGCCGTCGCCGTGTCGAGCGAACGCAGGAGCTCGTCCAGCTCCGCCGCCACCCCGGCGTCGCCGGCGCGCAGCCGCTTGGTGAGGTGCCTGACGCGCTCGACGAGTCGGAAGAGGCGCTCCCCTTCCAGCTCGCGCAGCACGTCGCCGAGGGCGGTGGCGAGGAAGTCGACGTCGCTCGAGAGGAGCTTGAAGCTGGCGGCCACGACGGGCGGCTGGTCGGTCATCGCGGCACGTCCACGTCGCCGCGCTGCCGGCGCGGTCCGGCCTCGGCGGGCCCGTAGGCCGCCCGTTCGGCCGTCACTCCGGGTCCTTGTCGCCGTGCTCCCAGCGCAGGCGGGTCACAGATACGGCCCTCGCCCCGTCCAGCTCGATGGCCACCGCGCTCACGCTCGCCTGTCCGGCGGCCGGCCGGTACTTGGCCGGTAGCTTCGTGACGAAGCGGGTGTGCACCTCCTCGAACGCCATGCCGATCGAGGAGCCCTGCACGCCCGTCATGCCGACATCCGTGATGTAGGCGGTGCCCTTGAACACCTGCTCGTCGGCGGTGGTGACGTGCGTGTGCGTGCCGAGGACGGCGCTCACGCGGCCGGCGAGGTGGTAGCCCATGACCTTCTTCTCGCTCGTCGCCTCGGCGTGGAAGTCGACGATGACGGGCATGCCGCTAGGGACCTCCTCGAGGATCGCGTCGACCACCCGGTACGGGTCGTCGAGCGGGTCCATGAAGACCCGGCCCATCAGCTGCGCCACCACGATGCGACCGCCGCTCGGCACGTCGTACGCCGCCCAGCCGAGCCCGGGCGTGCCGGGCGGGAAGTTGGCGGCGCGGAGCAGGCGCGGCGTCTCCTCGAGCAGGGGGACGACCTCGGACTGATCGAAGGCGTGGTTGCCGAGCGTGACGACGTCGGCGCCGGCCGAGCGCAGCTGCTCGAAGTGGCGGCGGGTGATGCCGAAGCCGCCGGCCGCGTTCTCGCCGTTGACGATCACGAAGTCGTACTCATGCCGCACCGCCGCCAGGTACGCCTGGGCTGCCCGCATGCCTGGGGTGGCGAACACGTCGCCGATGAACAGGACTCGCACACGGCAGGATACTCCTGCCGGGACACGTGATACATTCGGGCCTGAGCATGGAGTTCGACGCCGTGGACCGCCGCATCCTGGAGATCTTGCTCGTCGACGGTCGGGCGTCGCACGCGTCGGTGGCCAAGACCGTCGGGCTGTCGGCCCCCGCCATCGGTGAGCGGGTCAAGAAGCTCGAGCAGGCCGGCGTGATCCGCGGCTACCACGCCGACATCGACCCGGTCGCCGTGGGCCTGACGATCACGGCGTACGTGGCCATAGCGCCGCAGCCGCGCAAGCCGGCCCAGCGGCTCGTCGAGCGGCTCCTAGAGTACCCGGAGATCGAGGAGCTGCACGCCGTGGCGGGCACGTACTCGTTCATCGCCAAGGTGCGCCTCGCCTCGACCGTCGCCCTCGACGCCTTCCTCGACCGCCTCTTCACCACCGAGGGCGTCGAGCGCACCGAGACGACGATGGTGCTGCGCACGAACCTCGAGCGCCAGACGCGCCTCCCGTTCGCCTGATCGAGGCCGCGAGCCGGTCGCCGGCCCGCACTCAGTTCTCGAGCGCCTCTACGAACCAGGGCGGCAGCCGCCGGTACTGCCGCCGGAGGAAGTTCGGGAAGTCGGCGTCGAGCAGGTACGTGACCGCCTGGTCCTCCTCACTCCTGACGCTCCGCCCGTAGGCCTGCACGACGCTCAGGGTCGTGCGCCAGTCGTACCAGTCGCGGTCGCGCTCCATGCGCGCCGCCACCTGCTTGTCGCCAAGGTACGGGTACGGCACCTTGCAGAGCACTTGCCAGCGCGAGAGGTCCTCGGCCAGGTCTATCCCTTCCGTCATGCTCGGAGTGAGCAGGATTGTCGGCTCGGAGGCCGCCATGTGCTTGGCGAGCGCCGCCTCCCTCCCGCTGGCGCCCTCGTGGGTGACGACGCGCCAGCGCACCTCCGCGTCGAGGTTCTTGGCCAGGTAGCTCGCGATCTTGTAGGAGTGCGCGTGCACGACGCCCTTCTCGTCCTCGTGCCGCAGGGCGAGCTCGTTGACGGCCTTGGCGAGCAGCGGCAGGTCGCGGTCCTGGTAGTGACGAGTGAGGCGCGCGACCGGCCACACCACGATGGGGCGGTTCTCCGGCGGGAAGGTCGACGGCACCGCGACGACCTCCGCCTCCTCCGGCTCGATGCCGAGGCTGCGCAGGAACGTGGGCGCGTCGAGGATCGTGGCCGAGAGCATCAGGACCTTGTCGGCGTAGGCGAACAGGAACTCGTTCGCGAGGGCCGCGACCTCGATGGGCTTGAAGACGATGCTGGCGCCGTCACGCTCGACGCGGCGCTCGACTACCCAGTCGACCTCGCCGGACTCATGGCTGTCGAGGAGGAGCTCGATGCGGCCGGCCTGCCCGTCGAGCCACTGCTTCGTCTTCAGGTGTTGCAGCGAGGCCTCCTCGCCGGCCTCCTGCTTGATGAGCAGCTCGACGGCCGTGGACCGCTCGCGCAGCTCGGGCAGGAGCAGCTCGGCAAACTCGAAGGCGAGCTCGTCGCCCAGATCGGGCGGCAGGGGGCGCTGCAGGCCGGCGCGCAGGAGCGCGCCCTCGCTCAGGACGACCTGCACGAAGCTCATGAGCGCGCCCTCGGCATTGTGCGCCTCGTCCAGGATCAGGAGCTCACGAGGGGCGAAGCCGCCGGCGTAGTTGAGTTCCGCCAGGAAGTACGCGTAGTTGAGCATGGCAACGTTCGCCTGCATGGCGACGTCCTTGGCCGTGAAGTACGGGCAGTCGTCGCACTGGGGGAAGCGGCGGCCGACGATGCACGGGGCGGCCGCGGCGTGCGTGGGCGCCACGAGGCAGTCGTAGTTGGCCCGCCCCTTGAGGAGGGCGAGGTCGGGGAAGTCGCGGACGTACTGGTCTTGCAGGACCTTCTGGTTGGTGAGCACGAACGCCGAGTTGGCCTCGCGCGCGAGCGTGACCGCGACGGCGCTCTTCCCCGCGCCGGTGGGCGCCTCGATGACAACGAAACGCTTGCCTTCCGAGAACGCCTCGCGCGCGCGCGTCAGCGCCTCGCCCTGCCCCGGCCGGAAGCGGGGGAACGGGAAGCTGGCGGGCGGCTGGCCCCTGCCCCCGCCGCGATCGGCCGCGCCATCCGCTTCGCGATCGGCTCCGAGGCGGCGGGCTCCAAGGCGGCGGTCGACCAGAGGCATGGGTCAAGCTATCACGCGTCGCCCAGGCGGCTCCCAGCGGGATAGGCGGAAGTCCACCGCGGGCGCGCGGGCTTCCGCCTCAACGGCGGTGCCGGCCTCCGATCGGCGCAGCGAGGGCCGTTCTCGCCCCGTGCATCGAGCCTCGCGCCGCTCACCAAGCGAAGGTGGGACCGACGCTAGCGTCGGTCCCACCTCGCGGTTCGCCTTTTCCTTGGTGCCGAGGAGGGGACTTGAACCCCTACAGCCTTGCGGCCACCAGCCCCTCAAGCTGGCGCGTCTACCTATTCCGCCACCTCGGCTCGGGCGCCGTGAACGCTTGCAACACCGTCCACAAGGCGAAAACGATGATATCGCCCGCGGAGGCGGGGCGTCAAGCGTGCAGGGCGACCTCGACCAGCGGCACCGGCTCCCTAGCGCGGGGTGAGGGTCGAGAGGTCGCGCCAGCCGAACGCCGTCTCGAAGTACGAGCCGTCGCCCAGTACGAGGCTCTTCCGACCGACCGGCTCCCCGCCGAGGTGAGCGTAGAAGCCGGCCGTAGGGTTGCCCTCCAGCACCCATAGGCGCAGCGACCGGAACCCGACGGCGAGCGCCTGCTCGCACATGCGCACGAAGAGCTCCCTACCGATGCCGCGGCCGTGGAACTCGGCCAACAGGTAGATGGTGTAGAGCTCGGCGTCGAAACCGTGCTCCGGTTCGCGCTCCGGCCCGCAGGACGCGAAGCCCACTACCCCTCGGCCTGACGCCGTCGCGACCAGGACGCGGCTCGTGTTGCCCGGCGCCTCGGCGGCCGCTATCTGAGCCGCCCACTGGGCCTCGCGCCGCTCGCCGGACAGGTTCGCCAGCAGGTCGTCTGGCAGCAGTCCGGCGTAGGTCTCGCGCCACGTCGTCACGTGTACCTGGGCGATGGCCGGGGCGTCCGCAGCGACGGCCGGTCGTATCTCGACCGTGGGAGCTGACTCGCTCATGGGTGCATCAGCCTACTCTGGAACCGTGGCGAACCGACGCGTTGCGCCTCACGGGCCCGTCCCGGACGCGCAGGAAGCCTGAACAGACCCGCGCCGCGTGCCTACTCCACGGCTAGCGGCGGACCCACGACCTCCATGCCGTACGCCGCGAACAGTGGGCGCGCCACATCCGGCGCGGGGGTGCCGTCGAGTTCGACGGCCGCATCGAAGAACTCCTCCATCCTCCCGGCCGGCCAGAACGCGATGACCATGCGCCCTGGCGCATGCCCGACCAGCGCCCACGCATGGGGGACGCGCCGCGGAGCCAGCACGGAGTCGCCGGGCATGAGGCGGTGCGTCTCCTCGCCGATGCTGATGACGTACTCGCCCTCGACCACGTAGAACCACTCGTCCTGGTCGTGGTGAAGGTGTCGAGGCGGCCCTCCGCGGTAGGCGTTCGCCTGCTCGATCACGAGAGAGGCGCCCCCACTGTCTCGGGAGGAGACCTTGATCGCGAACGGCATCACGCCGAACACGGACCGGCTCCGGCCAAGCCTGTCCTCACCTACCGGGATCCTCGTGCTCCTCGGAACGTCGGTCAAGCTCGCGACCTCCAACACGTCAGGATGGGTTCTGGAGGCCAGCATAGCGGGCTCCGACAGGAGTCTCCGTGACCGATGTCGGTGGCGCAGAAGCGTCGTGTCCGCACGGCGGTAGGTGGGGCCCGCTTCCGCTGGGCCAGCGCAAGGCCTCGGGCACCGGGTTGGAAGAGCGCTTGAACAGCGCTCACGCACGAATGCGCGTATGCTCGCAAGTCGGAGCATGATGACGTTCACGGCACGACAGGCACGAGCGTTGCGAGCGGGCGCGGCCGCGCACTTCATCTGCACCCTGCTGCTCCTGTTCGTGAGCCTGCCCAGCTGGGCGGCTCGAACGGACTTCCCGGGCCATCAGCATCCGGAAGGCACGTCCGAGCACGTGCACAACCTGCAGCAGGTCGGCCTGCTCAGCGCGGCGATACCGCTCGCCGAGGTAGGCGCTGCCCCCGTACGGTCACCTGTTCACGCGCTGCCACCTCGGCGAGAGCCCCGGCTCCGGTCGTGGCTGCACGAACCGACGTTGGCCCGCGGGCCACCTCCACGGCCGATCTTCCTCCAGCGGCCACTCAAGCTCGATGACCACACTCATACCCCGACCGGCCCGGCACGCCACGTTTCGACGCGGGCCCGTGCGGGTCGGGCGAACCACAATCACCCCATCCCGTCAGGAGCGACCGCATGACAAGAAGACGCCGGATCACCACCGCCCTCGCCAGCACCCTCGCCGCCCTCACCCTCACCTGCGCCGCCTACGCCCACCAATCCATCGCCGTCCTGGACGGCGCCTACACGGTCATAGTCGGCCTCCTCGTGAACCCCGCCTACACCGGTCAGATGAACGGCATCGACCTCGCGGTTCGGAACGCGAACGGCGAGGCCGTGGCGGGGCTCGAGAAGAGCCTCACGGCCGTCATCGTGGCGCCGGACGGCAGCGAGCTCACCCTCACGCTGCGGGTCAACGCGGCGAAGGAAGGCTGGTACACGGGCAACTTCATCCCTTCCGTCCAGGGCAACTACACGTTCAGGGTCGACGGCTTCATCGGTGACGCCAGCTTCGAGGCCTACTTCGACAAGCCGGCGCACAGAGACCCGGCGGTGCTCGACGCCGCCGTCATCACGGTTCCCGCCACCGCGACGCCCTCCAGCACCGCGCCATGAGGCGCGCCGGCCTGGTCCTGGCAGCTGCCGCGCTCCTCGCGTTCGCGCAGGCGCACGCCTACCTGGAGAGCTCCACGCCCGCGGGCGGCGCCGTGTTGGATGCCGCGCCGGGAACGCTCGTCCTGGAGTTCAGCGAGGAGCTCGAGGTCGGCTTCTCCACCTTCAAGCTGTTCAGGCTCGAGGACGCCCCCGACGGAGCCGATGAGGATCACGCGGCCAAGCTCAACGGCATGGCCGCCCTTCTGGTGACCGAGGTGATCGGAACCTCCGGGCCGGACGACCGCGCCCTCGCGTTCGAGTTGGCTCCCGGTCAAGGCCGTTCGGCGAAGGTCACTTTGACGCCGGCCGAGCCCCTCGCCCCGGGCAGCTACGTGCTCATGTGGCGCGTGCTCTCGGTAGACACGCACACGTTGCAGGACTACGTGACCTTCACGGTCCTGGAGCCGGCGCCCCGCTAGCTGCCGACGATGAAACCGCGCGCGAGCCCTCGGTGGGCCTCGCGCGCGGCTCACTCGGCAGCTTCGACCCCACTACCATCGCGCCAGCCGTTAGTGACCTCCACCCACCCGGCCGCGCCGGCGGCGACCTCGAGCTCGGCCGGCGTGAACGGCACGGCCGACGCCGCCGTGCCGGCGGCGGGGTAGACGACGTCGAAGCGCCGCAACGACTCGTCGAGGTAGACGCTGACGCCGTCCGGGTTGGCGAACGGGCACACGCCACCAACGGGGTGGCCGGTCAGCGCCTCGACGTCCTCGGACGCCACCATCTTCGGCTTGCCCCCGAAACGACGCTTGAACGAGCCGTTGTGGAGCCGGGCGTCGCCGGCGGCCACCACCAGGAGCGCGCGCGTCTGGTCTTCCGGGTCGTAGAACGCCAGGGTCTTCGCGATCCGGGCCGGCTCCGTCCCCACCTTCTCGGCCGCCAGCGCCACCGTGGCGCTCGACTCCGCGAACTCTAGGACCGCTTCCGCCTTCCCGAACCGCCTGAGGTGATCTTTCACGGCCTGCAACGACATCCGAGCACCTTAACCCAGTCCGGCGAGCCGGCGCCCCATTCGCCGGGCGGCCGGTTATCCTCGGCCCATGACCTTGCGGCGCCGTGAGCGCATCCACGATGTCCTCGCGAAGCGCCAGCAGGACCTGACGGTGCTCGCCGAGGAAGTGCACAAGCCGCACAACCTCTCGGCCATCCTGAGGAGTTGCGACGCCGTCGGCATCGGCACGGTGCACGCCGTCAAGCCGACCGGGGGTGTGGCTACCTTCAGCGCCACGAGCGCCAGCGCGGACAAGTGGGTCGACCTGGTGGTGCACCCTGACATCGCCACCGCCGTCGCGACCATGAAGGCGAGCGGGAAGCGGATCTACGCCGCGCACCTCTCGGCCGACGCGGTCGACTACCGGGCGGTGGACTACACCGTGCCCTGCGCGGTCCTCCTCGGCAACGAGAAGGACGGCGTCAGCCGCCGGGCCGCGGAGCTCGCCGACCAACACGTGATCATCCCGATGCTCGGCATGGTGCAGTCGCTCAACGTGAGCGTGGCGGCGGCCGTGATCCTCTTCGAGGCCCAGCGCCAGCGCCTCGCGGCCGGCATGTACGACCGTCCGAGCCTGAGCGAGCGGGAGCTCCGGGAGCTCACCCTCAGGTGGTTGCCGCGCTGGGCGACCTTAGAGGAGGTTGAGCCTCCGCTCACCGGCCTCACGGATGATATCGACTAGGCTCTAGGCATGTCCGAGCAGCCCACTCCCCCGCAGCGCCGGCGCGGCTTCCGCGGTTACATCGGCGCGCTGACCGCCCTCGCCTTCACGTTGGCATTGGCCGCCTGCACTCAGAACGTCGTCGCGCAACGGCTCGTGCCCGTGGCGGACGGGCTCAGGCAGCCCGTCGTCATCACGAACGCGGGCGACGAGCGCCTGTTCGTGGCGGAGCAGAGCGGCGCCGTCCGCATCGTCAGCGGTGGCGAGCTGCTCCGCGAACCGTTCCTCGACCTCTCCGGCGAGCTCAGCACGGGCGGCGAGCGGGGCCTGCTCGGCCTCGCCTTCCCCGCCGACTACCAGGCGACCGGGCGCTTCTACGTGTACTACACGGGCGACGGGGGCCAGACCGTCCTGTCGCGCTTCACCGTCACGCCGGGGAACCCCGACCGCGCCGACCCGGAGTCCGAGGAGGTCCTTCTGACGCAGGCCCAACCGTACTCCAACCACAACGGCGGCCAGATCGTGTTCGGGCCCGACGGCTACCTCTACGTCGGCCTCGGCGACGGCGGCAGCGGGGGCGACCCTCAGGGCAACGGCCAGGACCTCGGCACCTTCCTCGGCAAGCTCCTGCGCCTCGACGTGTCAGGCGACACCGGCTACACCGTGCCGAGCGACAACCCGTTCGTCGATAGGGACGGCGCCCTGCCCGAGATCTGGGCGTACGGGCTCCGCAACCCGTGGCGCTTCTCGTTCGACAGGGGCACCGGCGACCTCTACATCGCGGACGTCGGCCAGGAGGCGTACGAGGAAGTCAACTTCACGCCGGCAGGCACGGGCGGCGGGCTCAACTACGGTTGGAAGCTCATGGAGGGCCTGCACTGCTACGCGGCCTCGAGCTGCGACCAGGCCGGGCTCACGCTCCCCGTCCTCGAGTACCCGCACGGTCCGCAGTGGGGCACGTCGATAACTGGCGGCTACGTCTATCGCGGCGCTGACGTGCCGGCGCTCCAGGGCAACTACGTGTTCGCCGACTTCGTGTCCGGCCGCGTCTGGAGCACGAGCGCGGCGGACGGTTGGGCGCCAAGGCCCCTCTTCGAGACGGGCTTCAACGTGAGCACCTTCGGCGAGGACGCCGCCGGCGAGCTGTACGTCGCCGCGTACGACAGCGGCATGATCTACCGCGTCGGGCAGTGACGCCCAAGGGGGCGCAGCTCCCCCCTCCCTGAACGGTGTAGGCGCTGGACCCGGGTCCAGCGCCTACACGCTTCTATCGCGCGGCTACCGGGTCGGCCGCGGGGTGCCCTGCCTTAAGCGACCGGCCAGCACACCCTTGACGAGCGCGGCCGCCACCACTTCCTGAACGGCGACGGAGAGGGCCGCGAGCGGGACCTCCGGGCCCGTGCCCGTCGAGAGCACGAACGCGCTGTCGCCGTCGAACACCGTGTGCGACGGGCGCGTCACCCTCGCGATGCCGATGTGCGCGCTCGTCGCGAGCGCGTTGGCCTGCGCCTTCGTGATCGGGGCGTCGGTGGCGACGAGCACGAGCGTCGTGTTGCTGCCCGGCATGGCGGCGAAGCCGGCAGCGGCGGCGAGGCCCAACGTCTCCGGTACCCCGGCCACGAGCTTGCCCGTGTCGGGGTCGACCACGTTGCCGGCAGCGTTGCTGATGCCGATGGCCGCGACGACCGCCCCGCCGACAAGCGCGGCGTGACTGCCGAGGCCGCTGTCGGTGGCGTTGCCCGGCCCGCGGAGCTTGCCGACCGTCGCCCCCGTGCCGGCGCCCACCCGCCCTTGCGCGACGGGCGCGTCGGTGGCGGCCTCGGCCGCGGCGCGCCCCGCCGCGGCGTCCGGACGGACCTTGGCGGAGCCGACGGCCAGGTCGAAGAGGACTGCGGCCGGCACGATGGGCACGCGGGCCACGCCCGTGTCGAAACCGCGGCCCTGCTCCTCGAGCCAGCGCATGACGCCGTCGGCCGAGGCGAGCCCGAAGGCGCTGCCGCCGGTCAGCACGACCGCGTCGACCGCCTGGACCGTCTTGTCGGGCTGCAACAAGACGTACTCGCGCGAACCGGGTGCGGGGCCTAGCGCCACGCCGGAGGCCACGCAGCCGCCCTCCGGCGTGAGGACGACCGTGCAGCCCGTGCGGGCCTCGAGGTCCGTGTAGTGGCCGACGCGCAGGCCGGCTACCGCGGTTAGGGTCTCGTTCTGAAGCGCGTTCATCGCCCTGTTCCTTCCCTGTTCCTCCCCCGCCCCCACAGTCGTCTCAGCCCGTGCCTTCGAGGTAGTTCCCCACGTCGCGCGGGTCGACCTCGATGATCTCGATGCGGTCGGGAGGGGTGTCGACGGTGGCCCGCTTCCCCGTCGCGGTGTCTATCGGGAGGCTGAGCTTGATGGCCGCGTCGATGCCGCCGCCGACCGCCTGGTCGGTCGAGCGGAACGCGGTCCGCACCCCGCCGCCGCCGACGGCGCCCGTCTTCAGGTCCATGTCCTTGAACACGATGCCTTCCGGAACAGGGAAACCCTCGCCCGTGGCCGGGCTCCCCCGCAGGGCCGCGGTGACGAAGTCGTTCCAGATGTAGATGGGCTGGCGCGAGCTGTTGACCTGGTCAGTGTTGCCGTTACTCAGCGTCATACGGCTCGGCAAGCTCGTGGCGTCGTCCTTCCCGATCCACACGCTCGCCACCATGCCTGGCGTCATGCCGACGAACCAGATGTCGACCTCGTCGTTGGTCGTGCCCGTCTTCCCGGCGATCCAGCGGCCGGGGACGGCGGCGCGGTTCGAGAGCCCGAAGGCGGGCTCGCGGTCGGCGACGTTGCCGTGCATCATGTCGAGCATGATGTAGGCCGTCTGCTCGCTCCAAACGCGCGCGGAGCGGGGCTCGGCCTGGTAGAGGACGTTGCCGTCCGAGTCCTCGACGCGCTCGATGAAGTACGGCTCGATGTACACCCCGCCGTTCGCGAAGGCGGCCATGGCGGCCGTGTGCTGCAGGGGCGTCGCTTCGAAGGAGCCCAGCGCCATGGCGTAGTAGGGCATGACGTCGTAGCCGAGCTCGCGCGCCTTCTCCGCGACGGCGTCGACTCCGGCCGCCTCGAGGGCCTTGACGGCCGGGATGTTGCGGCTCCGGTTGAGGCTCGCCCTGATCGTCTGGAAGCCGTCGTAGGTGTGGTCGTGGTTGCCGGGTTCGTACGCCGGCTGACCGCGGATCTGGAACTTCGTCGGCTCGTCGACCAGGATGGTGGACTGGTTCATGGCGCCCTGCTCGATGGCGGTGGCGTAGACGATGGGCTTGAACGAGCTGCCCGGCTGCCGCAGCGCCTGGGTGGCGCGGTTGAACTCGCCCGGCGCCACGCCGTCCACGAGCTTCTGCCCCACCATGGCGAGCACGGCCCCCGTGCTCGGATCGATGCCGACCAGCGCCATCTGGGCGCCCGGCGGCACCTCACCGTTGAGGCTCGCCTGGTTGGCCGCCACCTGCGCCTGCACGTCGATGGTGGTCGTCACCCTGAGGCCCCCGCTGCTGAACACGACGCTCTCGCCGTACCGCTCGGTCAGCCAGTTGCGCACGGCGATCAGGACGGCGCGCGACAAGTCCGAGCTGACGCTCGACTGGACGACGACCTCGGCCCCCGTCCTCACGGCCGTGACGATGTTGCCTTCGCTGTCGTAGGTGACGTCCCAACCGAGCGGCTCCAGGGGGTAGCGCCATGCCCGCTCGGCCATCTCCGAGCTGATCGTGCCCTGCCTCACCATCTTGTCGAGGACCTCGCGGATGCTGCGGCGGGTCGTGGGGAGGTCGTCGTGGCGCGCGTTCGGGGCCGGGATGAGCCGGGCCAGGTACAGGCCCTCGGCGAGGTTCAGCTCGATGGGGTCCTTGCCGAAGTACGTCTGGGCCGCGGCGCGGATGCCGTAGACGTTGCCGCCCCAGAAGACCATGTTGATGTAGCGCTGCAAGATCTCGGGCTTGGTCAGGCGCCGCTCGAGCTCGAGGGCCAGCATGATCTCCTTGATCTTGCGTTCGAGCGACCGTTCCGAGCGGATGTCGTGCAGTACGAGGTTCTTGATGACCTGTGTCGTGATGGTCGAGCCGCCGCGGGAGGCGTCGCCGAGGAACTCCTCGTAGACGGCCCTGAAGAAGCCGGGCGCGTCGACCCCGTAGTGACGGTAGAACTGGTCGTCCTCGTAGGCGACGATGGCCTGCAGCGCGGCGGGCGACACCTCGTCGAGGCGCACGGGGATGCGGTTGGTGGACTCGCGCCCCTCTCCCGTGACGGGCACGATGGCCCCGATGGGCGTCACGCCGTCGCGGGCGAAGACCTGCGAGGTGGCGGAGAACTCGAGCGCGTCCAGCGACTCGAGCGACGGCAGTTCCTGGGCCCACTTCAGCCCCGAGGAAGCCAGCAGCGCGCCGACCGACAGCGCGGCCGTCAAGAGCAGCAGGAACAGGCCTTGGACGAGCTTCACGCCCACCATGCTAGCAACCGCAGATGAGCCGTGACGCCGGCTCGACGACGCCGGGGCCGCCAGGGCCACCCCGCGCCGCGCCGACCGGCCTGATCGGAGCGGCCTGGGGTCCGCCGCGGCGAACGCCCGAGCTCAAGCCGCGGGGCGCCGCGAGAAGTCCAGGTACTCCTCGAGCTTGGCGAGCGCCGCCCCGCTGTCCAACGCTTCGGTCGCGAGCGCGACGCCCTCCGCCAGCGTGTCGGCGCGCTCGGCGAGGTAGAGGGCGGCGCCGGCGTTGAAGAGCGTCACGTCGCGCATGCCCGGCCCGGCCTCCCCTGCCAGCACGGCGCGCAGGTGCCTGGCGTTGGTCGCCGGGTCGCCGCCCGCGAAGCTCGCCAGCGGGTGCCGGCCGAGGCCGACCTCCTCCGGCGTGACCACGTAGGTGGTCAGGCTGCCGTCCTCCGCGAGCTCCGTCACCTTGCTGGGCCCCGTCACCGTGAAGTCGTCGATGACGTCGCCATGCACGACGAGGGCGCGCTTCAACCCCAGGCCGCGCAGCACGGCCGCCAGCGTCTCGGTGAGGCGCGGGTCGTACACGCCCATGAGCTGGCGGTCGGCGCCGGCCGGGTTGGTGAGCGGCCCCAAGTTGTTGAAGATGGTGCGAGCCTGCAGGTCGGCGCGGATGGGCGCGACGAACCCCATGGCGGGGTGGAAGCGGCGCGCGAAGATGAACGCCATACCGGTGACCGCGACGGACTCGGCGAGGCGCTCAGGGCTCGCGTCCAGGTCCGCGCCGAGCTCGGCCAGTACGTTCGCAGAACCCGACTTGCGCGTCACGCCGACGTTGCCGTGCTTGGCGAGCCGCGCACCCCCGGCCGCGGCGACGAACATGGCCGTCGTGCTGATGTTGATCGTGTCGACGCCCGTGCCGCCCGTGCCGCAGGTGTCGACCAGCGGACCGTCGACGTTCACCGGGATCCTGATGGCCCTCGCGCGCATCGCCTCCGCGAAGCCCGTGATCTCCTCGACGGTCTCGCCCCGCATGCGCAGGGCCGCCAGCAGGGCGGACGCCTGCACCTGCGAGAGCTGCCCGTCCATGAGCCGGCCGAGGACGTCCCTCGCCATCTGCCTGTCCAGCGTCTCGCCGTCGAAGATCCGGTTGAGAAGCTCGCCGATCGGAAGTCCAGTCATCGCGTAGGTCCAGCTCCTTCCGCGAGCGCTCGCCGCGCGGCCGCGGCGTACGCTCGCTCGTAGCGGTAGTGGGCGTCGTCCCAGAACGGCCTGGCGGCCGCGGAGAGCAGCGCCCTCTTCAGGGCGAGCGACAGGGGGTGGACGCCCAAGGCGAGGGCGACGTCGCGCCGCGGATGCTTGCGCCAGACGCGCACGTGCGCGGCCCCGGCCGAGCCGGCCTTGGCCTCCAGGTCGTCAAGGAACCCCTCGTCCCAATGCTCGACGAGCACCTCCGGCAGCAGCTCGAACACGGCGCCGGCCGCCTTGAGGCGCAGCGCGAGGTCGGGATCCTCCCCGCCGTAGGAGGAGAAGCTCGTGTCGTAGCCGCCCACCTCCCAGAACAGCGCGGCCGGGACGCTCAGCGAGCGGCTGACGACGTTCCACCAGCCGCGCACGACCTTGAGCGTCCACCCCTTGCTCAGGTGGTCCGGGAGCGCCTCCCGGCTGAGGCCGACCCGCATGGGCGCCTTGTGGAGGGCGAGGTTGGCCGCCACCCAGCCGGGGCGGGGGATCACGTCGTCGTCGCTGAAGAGCAGGACGGCGCCACGCGCCACGCGCGCGCCCTGGTTGCGGGCGAAGGCGGCGTGCTTGCCTGGCGTCGTCAACCAGGAGAAACAGTAGGGCGGTTCGTAACGGGCTAGGAAACGTTCCGTGCCGTCGCTACAACCGTCGGCGACCACGATCACCTCGAAGTCGACGCCCTCCCCCTCCAGCGCGCGCAGCTTGCGTTCGAGGAGGGCGCGCCGGTCGTGGGTCGGCACGACGACGGAGACGGCTGGGGCGGCTCCGGCCACGTCCTAGCCGCGGCTGCCCTGTGTGAAGCGCAGGAAGTTCGCCAGCATGGCCGAGCCGCTCTCCGTGAGGATGCTCTCCGGGTGGAACTGCACCCCCCAGACAGGGTGCGTGGCGTGGCGCACCCCCATGAGCACCCGCTCGCCGCTGCCCGGCTCGGTCGTCCAGGCGTTGGGAACGAGCTCGTCCGGCGGGTCGACGACCACCAGCGAATGGTAGCGCGTGGCCGTGACGGGGCTCCCCAGCCCGGCGAACACGCCGGTCCCGTCGTGCTCGATGGTGGCCGTCTTGCCGTGCACGAGGCGGTTGGCGCGCACGACCCGCCCCCCGTACGCCTCGCCGATGACCTGGTGACCAAGGCAGACGCCCAACATGGGTAGGTGCTTGCCGAGGCCGCGTACGAGCTCGACCGACACCCCCGCCTCCCGCGGCGTGCAGGGGCCGGGCGAGACGATGACGCCGTCCGGGCTCAGCTCCTCGACGTCGGCCACCGCGAAGGCGTCGTTGCGCCACACGGTCACGTCGGCGCCCAACGCGGCCACGTACTGGACGAGGTTATAGGTGAACGAGTCGTAGTTGTCGACCACCAGCAGCCTGGGAGCGGCCATCAGCCGAGCCCCCGCGTCGCCATCTCCACGGCACGCCTCAGCGCGGCCAGCTTGTTCATGCACTCCTGCCACTCCGCCGCGGGGTCCGAGTCCGCTACGACGCCGGCACCCGCCTGCAGGTGGATGCGGCCGTCCTTCACGACCATGGTGCGCAGCGTGAGGGCCATGTCCATCGCGCCGCCGGCCGCCAAGTAGCCGAAGGCGCCGGCGTACGGCCCGCGCCGCACGGTCTCGAGCTCGTCGATGATCTCCATGGCGCGCACCTTGGGGGCGCCGGAGGCGGTGCCCATCGGCAAGGCGGCCGAGAGGGCGTCGAGGGGCGTGCGACCGGCCGCCAGCCGCCCAACGACCTCGGAGACGATGTGCATGACGTGGCTGTAACGCTCGACGCGCATGAGGTCCACGACCTCCACGCTCCCCGGTGCGCTGACCCGGCCGAGGTCGTTGCGGCCCAGGTCGACGAGCATCACGTGCTCGGCGCGCTCCTTCTCGTCGGCCAACAGCTCGGCCGCCAGCTCCTCGTCGTGCGCGGCGTCGCGGCCGCGTGGTCGCGTGCCGGCGATGGGCAGCGTCTCGACCCGCGCGCCGTCCGAGCGCACGAGGCTCTCCGGGCTGCTGGCCACGAGCGTCACGCCCCCCAGGTCGAGGTAGCCGAGGTAGGGGCTGGGGTTGATGGTGCGCAGCGCGCGGTAGATGGCGAACGGGTGGGCGCCGAGGTCCGCCGACAGCCGGACGCTCGGCACGACCTGGAAGACGTCGCCGGCGTGGATGTACTCCACGGCGCGCGTCACCGCCGCCATGTACTCCTTGCGCGACAAGCTGGGCTCGAACTCGGCCAGGCGCCCGGCGCGGTCGCCAGGCACGCCCGGCAACGGTCCGCGCAGGCGGTCGTAGGCGGCGTCCACCAGCGCCGACGCCCTCGCGGCGTCCGCGGCGTTGCCGACCTCGGCCGGCGCGACGATGAACAGCCGGCGCTTGAGGTGGTCGAACACGACCACCAGCTCGGGCTCGACGAACAGCATGTCCGGCGCGCCGATGACATCGGGGTTGGCGTCAGGCAGGCGCTCGTACTGACGCACGAGGTCGTAGCTCGCGTAGCCGACGGCGCCGGCCCAGAAGGCGGGTAGGTCGGGGGCGGGCCGCGTGTCGCGCACCACCTCGTCCCACATGACGCGCAGGGGGTCCTTGCTCGTGACGGTGTCGGTGCCCGTGGGGCGCGTCAAGGTGACCTGGTCGCCGCGCGCCTCTATGCGCAGCCGCTGGCCCGTGCCGATGAACGAGTAGCGCGCGACGCGCTCGCCCTGCTCCACGCTCTCGAGGAGGAAGGACGGGTGGCCGGCCAGCTTCAGGTAGGCGGTCAGCGGCGTCTCGAGGTCGGCCAGGACCTCGCGGTAGATGGGCTCGATGGGCGCTCGATGGCCGAGCACGCCCTCACCCGCTTCAACAACGTGCATGGATGACTCCGTTCGTGGACGACTCTGGGTGGTCGCGCTGCCGGTCAGGGCTCGGGCAGTCGCGTGGTGAACGGCAGGTTCAGTGCCGCCGCCATCGCCAGGTGGTTCCCGTCCGACGGTGGAGTGGGATCATGCGCGTGAGTATAGCCTCAAAGCCCCTACCTCGTGGGGAGGGCTTTGGGGCCTACTCCTTGCCATGCGGGAGGAAGAGCCCGATGGCGTGGAAGCCGGCGTCGACGTACACGGTCTCGCCCGTGATGCCGCCGCCCAGCCGGTCGGCGAGCAGGGAGAGACCGAGGCCGCCGACCTCCTCGTGGTCGATGTTGCGCTTCAGCATCGACATCTCCCCCGCCTGCGAGTAGAGGTCACCGAAGCCGGCGATGGACCGCGCCGCGATGGTGCGCATCGGGCCGGCGCTGATGGCGTTGACCCTGATGCCCTTGGGGCCCAGGTCGTACGCGAGGTAGCGCACGCTCGCCTCGAGCGCGGCCTTGGCCACGCCCATCATGTTGTAGTGCGGCACGACGCGTTCCGCGGCCAGGTAGGAGAGCGTTACGACGCTCCCGCCGTCGGTCATTAGGCGCGCGGCGCGGTTGGTGGTGGCGACGAGCGAGTAGGCGCTCACGTCCATGGCGGTACGCCAGTCGTCCCGCGTCGTCTCGACGAACGGGTGCTCGAACGTGGCCGCGGGCGAGTAGGCGAGCGCGTGCACGAGGTAGTCGAGCTTGCCGAACTCGCGGCCGACCCGCTCGAACATGGCGTCGATATGCTCGTCGCTCCCTACGTCGCACTCGACCAGGAGGGGCGCGTCCAAGCCTTCGGTGAGCTTCTCGAGGGTAGGGCGCAGGCGGTCGGACTGGTAGCTGAACGCGAGGCGCGCGCCGGCGTCGGCCAGGGGCTGCGCTATGGCCCAGGCCAAGGAGCGCTGGTTGGCGACGCCCATGACGAGGCCCGTCTTGCCGCTTAGGTCGATCGTGTACATGCTCTCTCCTTCGCGCCGGCGGTAGCGGCCGCGCGCCTCAGCCTTCCATCATCAGTCGCTCGAAGCGTTCGCGCGCCTCGGCGGCGCGTGCGCGTTCCCCGCGCGCCTCCCAGGCGTCGGCCAACCCTTCCCACGCCGTCTCGCTGTAAGGCTCGTGCTCCGTCATGAGCTGGTAGAGCGTCGTCGCTTGCGTGACGTCGTCGCTCGCCACGGCCTTGGCTGCCGCCGTCTCCAGGAGCGTCAGGTGCGACGCCTGGAGGCTGAGCCTGACGTTGTCGACCCAGTTGGAGTCGAAGCCGGCCATGAAGTGACCGGTGTAGAGCCTGATGGCCGCGAGGAAGTCCCGCATGCCGCCCGTCTCGCGCGCCTGCCGCGCCAACTGCCGGTAGGAGTCGACGTCGTAACCGATCTGGAAGCTCTCCTGGAGGTAGTAGCGCCGGTTGGCGCTCTCGACCACGTCGCCGCCCATCACCTTGCGGAGCCGGTAGAGGGTCGTGTGGAAGCTGCTAGACGCCTTCGACTCGGTCTTGCCGGGCCACAGGGCCTCGGCGACCTCGAAGGTGGTGACACCGGACCGGTGCTCAAGCAGGTAGAAGAGGAACTCGAGCGCCTTCAACGAGTCCCAGTCGAGTCTCTGCCCCTCGCGCACGACCATGGGGTGCCCGAAGCCGTGCGCGGCCACGACGCCCGTGAGCGGGCGCCTCAGCTCCTCGACGCGCCTCAAGCGCACGCCGACGGCCTCCAGGAGCTCCTCCTTCTTGACGGGCTTCGTGAGGTAGTCGTCGGCGCCGAGGGTCATGCCCTTGCGCATGGAGTTGCGGTCCTCGAGGGCAGTGAGGAAGAGGAACGGCACGCCGCGCAACTCGGAGATCTCGCGCACGTGACCGTGGAACTCGAAGCCGTCCATGGGCGGCATGGAGACGTCGGACACGATCACGTCGGGCCTCAACCCGTCCCTGAGCTCCGCCAGGGCCTCGATCGGGTCCTCGAAAGCGATCACGTCGTAACCGGCGGAGGCCAGGGTCAGCTCACTGACCTTGAGCATCGACGGCTCATCGTCGACGACTAGCACCAACGTTGTCGTCACGCGTCGAGTTTACCAACGCCCCGGGGCGCGGCCTCTATGAAGTACACGACGATGCTGCGGGGCACGCGCGGCATCAGTCGAGCCACTGCTCCGTCGTCTGGTAGTGCACCAGGGCGCTGTACTCCACGCCGGAGCCGATCGGTGCCGTCGAGAACTTGATGTCCACCACGATGTCGTCGCGAGCCAGGCCGGCCATGAAATCGTCCAGCTGGCGCTCGAAGTTCTCGACGCTGCGCGAGGTAACCAACTTGAACTTCGCGTCCATGCGCTCACCCTCCTCGAGCCGCGGCGGGCGGCTGCCGCCCGCCGACCCATCCCACCGCAGGCGAAGGAGATGATAACCGCCGCCGGCGCCACGACCCGACCCCTGTTAGCCTGGGCCCGTGCCGACAGCAGCCAAGCCTCGCCCGAGACGAGAGGCCGTGATGGCGGTCGTACAGCCCGCGGCGAACGCGGTCGTGCGCCTGCTCGCGCGCACGCGCCTCGAGCCGTGGCACGTCGTCGCCGGGCACACGCTCCTCGGCTTCCTCGCCGCCGGCCTCGTGGCGACGTCGCACCCGGGCAACTGGCTCGCCGCGGCGGTGCTCCTGCAGGTGAAGACCGTGCTAGACAACGCCGACGGCGGCCTGGCCAGAGCGACAGGACGCGTCACCGAGTTCGGGCGCTACCTCGACACCGTCTGCGACCTCGCCGTCAACGTGGCGCTCTTCGCGGCGCTGGCGGCGCGCGGCGCAGCGTTGGGCAGCGCGGCGGCCCTCGTGATCGTCACACTCGCGTTGAGCGCCGACTTCGGTGCCCAGAAACGCTACGAGGAGGTGAGGGGGCTCCGAGCCCGAGCGACGCCGGCAGCGAGGGGCCGGCGCGACCCCTGGTACCTGGCGGTCGTGCGCCGCGTCTACCTGATCGTCCTTGCCCCTCAGGACCGCGCCTTCGAGGCCGCTGACGCCGCTCTGTTCCGGCTCGCGGGCGGCACACCGTGGGCCGCCGCCACCGCGGAACAGCGGCAGCGTTGGGCCGACCTCTTCTCCACCGGCGCGCTCGTCAACCTCGGCCTGAGCACCCAGTACCTGGCGCTCGGGGTGGCCCTCGCGCTCGGCATGCCCTACGCTTACGTCGTGATCTGCTGGTGTCAGTTGCCGTACCTCCTTGGCGTCCAGGCCCTGAGGGTCGCGCGTTACCGCGCGGCGGGGCGCCCGTGAGCGAGTCCGGACCCGAGGGGGCCACGCGCCGTCCCGCGCGCGGCGCCCGGCACGGGCGCCCCGCCGCGCTCGTCACGGGCTCCGCCAAGGGGATCGGCAAGGCGATCGCGCTGGCGCTGGCCGCGGACGGTTACGACGTGATGATCCATTACCGCAGGAGCCGCGCGGAAGCCGACGGCGTGGTCGAGGCGGCCACCGCCCTCGGAGCCCACGCAGTCGCGGCGCAAGCGGACGTCACCGACGAGGCCGAGGCGCGCGGGCTCGTCGACGCCGCTCACTCCCTCTTCGGACGCCTCGACGCGCTCGTCAACAACGTGGGCAACTACCACCAGGGCCCTCTCGCGGACCTCTCCGGCGAGGTCTGGCGCGAGATGTTCGCGAGCAACCTCGACGCCACCTTCTACACGTGCCAGCGGGCCGTGCCGTACTTGCGGCTCGCCCCGAACGGCGGCAGGATCGTCAACCTGGGCTACGCGGGCGCCGAGCTCATCAAGGCCCGCCCGAGCATCGCGGCCTACGGGATAGCCAAGACCGGCGTCATCCTCTACTCGAAGGCCCTCGCCCTCGCCGAGGCGAAGAACGGCATCACGGTCAACGTGGTGAGCCCGGGCGTCATCGAGAACAGCGTCACCAAGCCGCTGCACGAGCTGCCGATGGACAGGGTCGGCCGGCTGGACGAGGTGGTCGGCGCGGTCAGGTACTTCCTGAGCCCGGCGGCCGACTACGTGACCGGTACGACTCTCGAGGTCGCGGGAGCCTGGAACGTGTGACATGAGCGCCAAGAAGCGGGCCGACCCACTGCAGCCGTCGCTCTTCGGAGCGGACGTCGGGCCGGACGCGCCCGCCGCCGAGGGCGCTGGAACGGGCGGCGGCCGCGCGCCAGGCCGCCCCCGCCTGGTCCTGGTCGACGGTCACGGCCTCGCCTACCGCGCCTACTTCGCGATCCGCCAGCTCTCCACGTCCGCCGGCATGCCGACGAACGCAGTCTACGGTTTCATGCGGGCCATCCTCGACCTGCTCAGGGCCCAAGAACCCGCCGACGGGCTCATCGTGGCGTTCGACGCGCCCGCCCCGACGTTCCGCAAGGCGCGCTACGCGGAGTACAAGGCCCACCGGCCCAAGGCGCCGGACGACTTCCCGCTCCAGCTCAACGCCATCAGGTCGCTCCTGGACCTCATCGGCGTGCAGCGGGTCGAGACCCCCGGCCTCGAGGCCGACGACCTGATCGGCTCCCTCGCCGTGCGCGCCGCGCGCGCCGGGTGGCTCGTGGAGATAGTCACGAGCGACCGCGACGCCATGCAGCTCGTGAGCGACGACGTCACCGTCGTGAGCCCGGACGGGAAGCAGCGCATGGACCCAGCTGCCGTCGTGGACAAGTACGGCGTGACCCCCGCTCAGTGGGTGGACTACCGGGCCCTCACCGGCGACTCCTCCGACAACATCCCGGGCGTGAAGGGTATCGGCCCCATCGCCGCCCGCAAGCTCCTCGAGCTCTACGGCGACCTGGACGCGCTGCTCGCGAACCTGGGCTCCCTGCCGAGCAAGGCCCAGGCGACCGCCATCAGCGAGGGCCTAGAGGCCCTGGAGCTCTCGCGCGAGCTGTCGCGCATCGTCACGGACGCCGAGGTCGCGCTTCAGGTGGTGCCCGCCGGCGAGCGGCGCATGCAGCGCCAGGAGCTGACGGCCGCCCTACAGCAGTTGGAGTTCGGCAGCCTGCTCTTCGAGCTGGGCCTCAGCGAACGGACGGCGTACGAGCGGGCCCCCTGGGACGAGGTCGCCGCCGACCTCGATGTCGACGCCGGCGTCGAAGCTCACTGGGCGTACGGCTACCTCCTCAGCGACGTCCGTCCGACGGCCGCCCGGGTCACGGACCTGGCGCTCGCCGCCGCCGGTCGGGTGGCGGAGGCGCAGGCCGGTGCCGGCGTCGCCGAGCGCGTGGCGGGCCTCGGGGTGGTCAACGCGGCCGACGCCAAGGCGCTGGTCGTGGCGTCCCGGTTGGCCGGCGCGGAGGCGGTCGCGGGCGACGACCCGCTGCTCATGGCCTACCTCCTCGACTCGGCCGGCGCCAGTGCCGAGACGCTGGCGCGGCGCCTCGGGGTCGGCGAGTGGGGCGTTGGCGCCCGCGACCACGCCGCCGTGAGCGCGGAGCTCGTCAAGGCCCTCGGATCGCGCCTGCAGGGCAGGCAACGCGAGGTGTACGAGAGGATAGAACGCCCGCTCCAGGACGTGCTGGCCGACATGGAGGTGGCGGGCATCCTCCTGGACCTGCCGCTCCTGGCGGACATGTCGGCCGAGGCCGCCGCCGAGCTGGCGGTCCTGGAGGCGCGGCTCGGCGCCATCGCCGGAACGGGCGGCTTCAACGTGGCCTCGCGCGACCAGGTGGCCTGGCTCCTCTTCGAGAAGCTCGGCCTTCGCGCCGGGCACCGGACGGCGACGGGCAAGCAGAGCACGGCCGTGGGAGCCATCGAGCCCCTCAGGGGTCAGCACGAGGCGGTGGACCTGATACTCGAGCACCGCGAGGTGGCCAAGCTCAAGGGCACTTACCTTGACCCCCTGCCGGCGCTCGCGGACGGTGAGGGGCGCGTGCATACGACCTTCGAGCAGGCCGTCGTCGCCACCGGGCGCCTCTCCAGCGTCAACCCCAACCTCCAGAACGTGCCCGTGCGCACGGCGCGCGGGCGGGAGGTACGCCGCGCGTTCATCGCGGGCGAGGGGCGGACGCTCCTCGTGGCGGACTACTCGCAGATCGAGCTACGGATGCTCGCACACATAGCGGAGGAGCCCGCGCTCATCGAAGCCTTCATGACCGGCGAGGACATCCACAGGAGCACTGCGGCGAACGTCTACGCCGTCGAGCCCGACGCCGTCACGTCGGACATGCGCAGGGTGGCGAAGGTCATCAACTTCGGCGTCCTCTACGGCATGTCGGCGCAACGGCTCAGCCGGGAGCTCGAGATCGCCTACGATCGGGCCGAAGCCTTCATCGCGACCTACTTCCAGCGCTACCCGCGCGTGCGCGCCTACATCGACGGCACGCTCGCCTCCGCCAGGGCCACCGGCTACGTCGAGACGATCATGGGACGCAGGCGCGCCGTGCCGGACCTGTTGAGCCCCAACCGCAGCGTGCGGGAAGGGGCGGAGCGCGTGGCCTACAACATGCCCATCCAAGGCAGCGCCGCCGACGTCATGAAGCTGGCCATGCTCGAGCTCGCGCCCGCGCTGGCCGGTTTCGGCGGGCGTTTGCTGCTCCAGGTCCACGACGAGGTGGTCGCCGAGGTGCCGTCGGAACGCGCCCGCGAGGCGGCGGCGGTCGTGCGCGACATCATGGCCGGCGTCATCGACCTGAAGGTGCCGCTCGTCGCGGACGTCGGCCTTGGCGCGAACTGGCTGGACGCCAAGTAGCCCAGCCGCGGCGCGGTTCGGCGGGCGCGCAACGGACGTCGCAGCCCAGCGTCGGCGCGGTTCGCCCTCTAGTGCAAACGACCGCGCGGGGGACACGCCACCCGATGAAGGATCGAGAAAGAGCGCCGTGAGAGCGACTGGGTATCATTGCCCCCATGTCTGACCGGCGTTACTTCGGCACCGACGGCGTTCGTGGGGTCGCCGGCATCCACCCAATGACCGCGACCTTCGCGCTGCGCCTCGGCATGGCCCTGGCGGAGACGGTGCGCGCGCGTACGGGCGACAGGCCCCGCCTCCTCATCGGCATGGACACGCGCCGCTCCGGCCTCATGCTGGCCCACGCGGCCGCAGCCGGCATGACGGCCCGCGGCGCCGACGTCACATGGCTCGGCGTGCTGCCCACCCCGGGCGTGTCCTTCCTGACCCGCGCCCTCGGCGCCGACGCCGGCCTCATGGTGTCGGCGAGCCACAACCCCTTCGACGACAACGGCCTCAAGCTCTTCAACCGCGACGGCGAGAAGCTCTCCGACGAGGTCGAGGCCCGCCTCGAGGAGCTGGTCGAGGGCCTCGCAGCAGACGACGGGGCGGCCCTCGCCCGGGTCGTCGGCGACGGCGTCGGCAGCGTGAGCGTGGCGAAGCCGTGGGACGGGAACGGCGCCTCGCCCGGCAGCAAGGCGGGGCCGCTCGACCTCTACGTCAAGCACCTGCTCGACAACGCGCCGTACCTGGACGGCATGCGCCTCGTCGTCGACTGCGCCCATGGCGCCAGCCACCTGATCGCCCCGCAACTGTTCGCGAAGCTCGGCGCACGGCTCGAGGTCATCAACGCCGAGCCGGACGGGTCGAACATCAACGTCGGCTGCGGCTCGACGCACCCGGACGCCCTGGCGCGGCACGTGGTCGCGGGGGGGTTCGAGGTCGGCGTGACGTTCGACGGCGACGCCGATCGCGCCCTGCTCGTCGACTCGAAAGGGCGAGTCGTGACGGGCGATCATATGTTGGCCATCACCGCGCTGTCGCGCGGGGAACCCGGGCTCGTGGCCACCCAGATGAGCAACCTCGGGACGGAGACGTTCTTGAAGGAGCGCGGCGTCGTGATGCACCGGGCCAAGGTGGGCGACCGCTACGTCTTCGAGGAGCTCAAGAAGCACGGCCTCAAGCTGGGCGGCGAGCAGTCCGGTCACCTGCTCTTCCTGGACAAGGCGCCGACGGGCGACGGCATGCTGACCGCCCTCATGACCCTCGCCGCGGTGCGCAAGTCCGGCAAGCCGCTCGAGGCGTGGATGGACGAGATCCCCGTGTACCCGCAGGTACTGAAGAACGTCGCGGTGACGCCCGGCACCCGGGACCGCGTGGCGGCGGCGCCCGTCGTGGCCGCTGCCGTGACCGCGGCCGAGACGGAGCTCGGCGCCGGTGGGCGCATCCTGCTCAGGCCGAGCGGCACGGAGCCCCTCGTGCGCGTGATGGTCGAGGGCTCGGACCGCGACCAGGTCGAGCGCCTGGCCGATCAGGTGGTCGCGGCGGTCAGGAGCGCCACGACCGTTGGCGCCGACGCGTAGGCCCGAGTCTCGCGCCACTCGGCGCTCGAACGTTAAGGCTCCGCCCCGCGCGGTGCCGTGTAACTCATGCCCATCTCCGTTCCCACTCACCCCGAGCCCCCATCCTTAGGCAGCGGCGCACTGACCCGCCCGGACGCTGACGGCCGAGGCCGGAGCCCCGCCAGAGGAAGGGAGAACCAGGATGAAGGAACGACTAGCCAGCCCCCGCCCTGTCGACCGCCTCACCCGACTGACGACCGGCGCTCTGCTGCTCGGAGCGCTGACCCTCGCGACGCTCGCCTTAGCCCAAGCGGTCGCGCCGACGGCCAGCCTGGCGGTGGCCACCGCCGAAGACGGCGCCACCTACGTGGTGGACGCCGAAGGCCGCTCGCTCTACCTCTTCCTGAACGACACGAGCAACGTGAGCAACTGTAGCGACGCCTGCGCCGCGAACTGGCCACCCGTCCTGGTGGCCGACGCGCAGGCCCTGCCGACCGTCTCCGACGAGTTCGACGCTGCGTTGCTCGGCACCGCGGAGCGTGCCGACGGCACCCTTCAGCTCACGTACAACGGCTGGCCGCTCTACTACTTCCGCGGCGACCAGCTGCCTGGCGACACGACCGGGCAGGGCGCCAACGACGTGTGGTTCCTGGTCACCCCGCAGGGCACGGGTCTTGGTCGCGCCGCCGACCAGCCGGGCGGCGCCGAGGCCCCTATGCAGTAACAGGGTTCGGCGGGCTTTCCGCCCTAAGCCTACGCCGCCTGCCGAGGTCCACGAGGCGGCCGGCCGGGCAGCAGCCAGCCCAGCGGAAGTAGCAGAGGCGCCCGTCGTATCACGGGCGCCTCTACCTTTGCGTTCGGGAAGGGTGCGCGGCCGGACTCCCGACGCTTGCGGGGCGCGAGCCGGTCGCCGGCACGGGTCTCCAGTCCTGGCCGCCGGTTCCTACAGCCCGAGCTGCCCCTAGGCCAGGACCTGATCGGGGCCTTGCGTGGTGCCGGGGATCTTGAGGACCTGGCCGACGCGGATCTTGTTGGGGTCCGCGATGCCGTTGGCCTCGGCGATCTTCATGTAGCTCGTGCGGCCGGCGCTGCCGTAGTACTTGAGGGCGATGTGCGAGAGCGTGTCGCCGGATTTCACGGTGTAGACGACGTCGCCGTCCTTGTCCGTGACGTTGAGCTCGGAGGCGTGCGCGATGACCTGGAGGCCGGAGACGTCCACGCCCGTCACGCCGGGGACCGCGAGCGCGATGGCGCGCGCCTTGTCGAACTCGCCCTGATCGTCAACCGCGCCGCGCAGCACGACGGTGCTGCCCTTCTGGAGGACGTCGAGCGGGTTGTTCTGCAGGCTGGGCTCCTGTTTGATACCGGCCAACGCGGCCTTGGCCAACGCGCTCGGGTCAACCGCGGGCTGCGCCGCACCGGCGGAGCCGCCAGGGGCTGGCGACGCCATGGTGCCGGTAGACACCACGGCGCCCGCCTGCGCCTGGGCACCGGCCGCTTGGGCCTCCTCCGCCACCGTTATGCCGGTCAGGTCCACGTCCTCGATGCCGTTGATGCCGGTGGCCATGGCCTTGAGGAGGTTCTTGTACCGCTCGTTCGGGACCTGGCCGGAGATGAAGGCGACCTTGTCCTTGACACTCACCTTCAAGCCGAGCTTGGCGGTGAGCTCCTGGTCCTTGATGGCGTCCTCTACCCGACCTTGCGCGTTCTTACCGAATGGCCACATGTGGTTCCCCTTCCGTTCCCGCCGAGCACCCGAAGCATGGGGCCGCGGCGTTGGCGCTTCAAACACCCGACTGTAGCAAGACGGAAAGCCGCGAGGCACGCTGGTCGACACGACGACCCGTCGCGGCGGCCACGCAAGACAGCGGCCCGCGACGCCACCGTCGCGGACCGGACCGCCTCTATCTCGGTCGGTGCTCGGGGCAGTCGACGCGCAGGTCCTCGTTCCGTAGCGGGATCTCGAGGAGCGCACACCAGTACGGTGCCGACCCGGCGAAGGTAGCTTCCTGGAGCGCGCTTCCCCCACGCAGGAACCGGCAGGTCCGGCACATTCGCGCCACTGTCACGACCCCGTCGTCATGCAGCCGTTCGATCAGCGCCGTGAGCCCGTCGAAGACGGCGTAACGCACCGCGGGGGCGAGGTCGGCCACGTGCCTCGTCACGCCGTCGGCCCACCCTTCCGCGGCGCGCTTCACGCCCTCTCCCCGCTCCGTCAGCGCGAGCAGCACGGTGCGGCGGTCCTGGCCCGCGCGGCGCTCCACGAGCCCTTTCGCCGTCAGCGACGCGACGGCGTCGCTCACCGTCGGGGCGGTCACGTCGAAGCGTTCGGCCAGCGCGCCGACCTGCTCGTCGGCGGCGCGCTGGCCGATCTGGATGAGTAGTTGCAGTTGGATGGGGCTGAGGCCGTGCTTCCTCGCCTCGGCGCGCAGCAGCCCACGCAGGGCCGTGCCGAGGCGCTCGAGGGCCGCGACGACCTTGGCGTTCAGGTCCGAGTGCTGGTCATCCAGGTCGAAGGTTCCGGGCACCGTCGTCGTGATGGTACCTCTACCCCCTGACCCGCGCCCAAGCTCAGCGGACGGTGACCTGGTACGGCAGGCTGAGGTCGCCGGAGAGCACGTCGTACACGGCGTACACGCCGAGCATGGGCCGGCCTTCGTCGCTCGTGTTCACTTGCAGGTAGGCGGCCACGGCGTCGAAGCCGAACTCGGTCCGCCCCCTCACCCTCTGCGCCGGCACGAGGACGCGCAGGTGCGGGCCGTCGACGACTACCGAGAACCCCGGCGAGTCGAGGTACATGGGCATACCTGCGTTGGTCGGCGGGAGCGTAGCGCCGGAACCGGGCTCGAACTCGACGGCCGACAACCCGCCGGCCACGCGGTCGTCCGGCGCCAGCACGACCCAGTGGGTGTGGAAGACCCAGCCGTCGTTGGCGTAGTCGTAGTCGCCGTCCTCGTCCCACAACGGGGTGTCGTCGAAGTCCGGGTGGACGGTGACGGCCAACGTGAGCACGCCGTCCACGGCGCCGAAGCCGACCGCGGTCGCAGGCAGCGTCGTCGGGAAGGCGTAGGCGAGGACGGGCGCGCCGTCGACCTGCCCGCGGGCCGCCGGTGTCGTTCCCCCCGCGGCGCCGGCCACCTCGACCTCGAACACGAGCAGGTCCAGGTCCTCGAGGTACGTCACAGACGCCGTTTGCAGGTCTAGGTCGGGCGTCATGGCCAGGGGCTCCGGGGCGACCTGGGCGGCCGCAGGGCCTGCGACCACGAGCAGGAACGCCAGCAGTAGCGACTTGGCGGTCAGGGACGAACGGACGGATGTGGGCATGGAGTCCTCCAATCAATTAGGACTCCTAATTATTATCAGCGAAGGAAACGCTCACGTGTCGTGGACTACCGAACCCCAGCCTCCGGCGCACGCGCGGAACCGGGCGACATCCCGCGTACCTAGCGAAGGCGCCGCCAGCCGACCCTAGGGGCCCTGGTCCTCCTGGAGCTCACCGGAGACGCCGAGGGCCTCGTCGGCCAGTTGCGCCAAGGCGTGGCCAGGCGGGTGCGCGTCATGCACCGGATGCGCCAACTCGTCCTGAGGCATGCGGGCCGCGAAGATGGCGATCACGGCCAGCACGGGCGGCACCAACGCCGCCACGGCGAACGTAGTGGTCATGCCGAGGCGTTCGCCGACGGGGCCGGCGAGCGCCATCGAGACGGGCATCAGCGCGAGGGAGACGAAGAAGTCGAGGCTCGAGACGCGGCCGAGCAGCTCCGGCGGCACCCTGCGCTGGAGCAACGTGCCCCAGATGACGTTGGCGCCGGACGTCACCGCCCCGATCACGAACATCGTCGCGAGGAGGGGCCAGAGGCTCGTCACGAAGCCGACCACGAGGAGGGGCAGGCTCCCGAGGCCCCAGAGGAGCACCATGACCGTGAGGTACCGGCGCGGCAGCCGCCAGGAGGCCATGAGCAGCGAGCCCACCCCGCCGCCCACCCCGTACGCGGCCAGCGTGGCCGCGAACGCCCCTGCGTCGCCGCCGAGGCGGCCCTGCACGATGAACGGCAGGAGGACCTGGATGGGTCCCATGATGACGAGCAGCATGACGCACGCGAAGAGCAGGGTCGCCAGGATCCACGGGGTCCTGACCATGTACAGGAGGCCGTCGCGGATGTCCGTCAGAGCCGCGACGAGCGGGTTGCCGCCTGAGGCGACGTCACGCCGGACGGACGTCCGCTTGAGCGAGAGGAGCCCGACGGCGGCCAGGAGCTGGAAGAGCGCCACGCCGAGGAGGGCGTGGGCCGGTGAGCTGACGGCTATGAGCACCCCGGCGAGCGCCGGCCCGCCGGCCGCCTGGATCGCGGGGCGCAACATGCCCTCGAGCCCGTTGGCGGCCAGCAGCTGCTGCGGCGGCAGGATGGCGGGCAGCAGGGCGGAGTAGGCCGGGTAGAAGAACGCGTCGGCCACACCGAGGACGAGCGCCGCCACGACGAGGTAGCGGACCTCGAGGTTGCCGGTCAGGGCGAGCACGGCCACGGTGCCGACGACGAGCGACTTGCAGAACTCGACCGTGAAGAGGATGCGCTTCTGGGGCACGCGGTCCGCGACGGCGCCGCCGATGAGCACGGCGCCGAGGATGCCGACCGCCCCGGCCGCGGCGACGGCGGAGAGCTGGGTGGGCCCGCCGCCCAGGGCGATGACCTCCCAGACCATGGCGACCGCCCACACGCCCGAGCCGAAGAGCGACGCCACCAGGGCGCCGGCGAGCAAGCGGTACTGGCCCGTCTCGAACGGACGCAAAGCCCTGGGGAGTGAACGGGTACCGAGCATGTTCACCCAATGTAGCGGACCGCGGGAGTGGACCGTCCCGCTCGGGCCGGCGGGCGCTCCTTCACCGCACATCCGGGCGCACCCACCGGGGCGCACCCACCCGGGCGCACCCACCTGAGCGCGGCCACCCGGGCGAACGACCCGCCGCCGAACCGCGCGGCCGGAGCGCGCCGCGTTAGCCTAGGCCCGTGACCGAGAAGCTGACCGCAGCCGAGGCGAGGCGCATCTTCCTCGCCGCCCAAGGCCTGGCGCGCAAGCGCTCAGGCCCCGCCAGCCGGAAGCGCATGCGCGACTACTTGAACCGCCAGGGCGTGCTGCAGCTCGACAGCGTGAACGTCCTGGCGCGCGCTCACTACCTACCCCTCTACTCGCGTCACGGCGCTTACGACACGGCCAAGCTCGACGAGTACCTCTGGTCGTCCGGCGAGACGTTCGAGCACTGGGGTCACGAGGCGTCCGTCATGCCGCGCGACCTCCTGCCGGCGCTGCGCCACCGCATGGAGCACTTCGACGAGCGGTGGCGCCGCTACTTAGAGAAGGCGCAGAAGGACGGCCGCTGGGAGCTCATCGCCGCGGTAGAGCGCGAACTGCACGAGAAGGGGCCGTTGACGAGCGCCGACCTCGCCCACCTCGAGGAGGAGCCGCGCCGCAACCGCGGGAGCTGGTGGGACTGGAGCGCCACGAAGGACGCCCTGGAGTATCTGTTCATGACCGGCAGGGCCGCCGTGGCCGGGCGGCCGAACTTCCAGAGGCTGTACGCCACCCCCGCGCACGTGTGGGGAGACGCCGCCCACGCGCCGGGCCTGCCGAAACTGCAGGCCCTGCAGGAGCTCTTCGACCGCGCGCTCCGCGCCGACTGGATCGGCACGGTCGGCGACCTCGGCGACCACTTCCGCATCAAGCCGACCGTCGCCAAACCGCTGGCCGCCTCGGCGGTCGAGCGCGGGCTCGCGCGCTGGGTGCGCGTGGAGGGGTGGAAGGAGCCCGCCCTCCTGGCCTCCGTAGCGCTGGACCCCGGCCGCGCGACGGGCGCCGCGCTCCTCTCCCCCTTCGACCCGGCGTGCTGGTACCGCGACAGGCTCGAACGGATGTTCGGCATGGAGTACCGCATCGAGATCTACACGCCGGCCCCGAAGCGCAAGTACGGCTACTACACGCTCCCGTTCCTGCTCGGCGACCAGATGGTCGGGCGCGTGGACCTGAAGGCCGACCGCAAGGCGGGCGCCCTCGTCGTGAAAGCCGCCTGGGCGGAGGAGGCGCCGGCACCCGGCGCCAAGCGGCGCGCCCCCGGAGCCGTCGCCGAAGCCCTGGCGAGCGAGCTACGGACCATGGCCGACTGGTTGACGCTCTCCGACGTCGAGGTCGAGCCCGTCGGCACCCTGGCGGGCGAGTTGGCGTCGTCCGTCGGCCGAGCGCACCCGGCCCCGCGGTAGCCTGGCGGGCATGACCAGACTGAAGGTGTGCATCGCGGGGGCGACGGGTTGGGCCGGTTCCGCCCTCTCATGGGGCGTGGCCGCGACCACGGACCTGGAGCTCGTCTCCGCCGTGTCGCGCTCCGCGGCAGGCGGACCGGTGGGAGCGGCGCTCGGTGACCAGACCCTGACCGCCCCGGTGTTCGCCACGGCCGAGGAGGCGCTGGACGCGCGGCCGTGCGACGTGTTCGTCGAGTACACGAAGCCTCAGGTCGCCAAGGCCAACGTCCTCGCCGCCCTACGCCACGGCGCCTACGTGGTGGTCGGCACTTCGGGGCTGACGGATCACGACTACGCCGACATCGACGTTGCGGCCAGGCAGGCGGGCAGGGGCGTGCTCGCATGCGGCAACTTCGCCCTCACGGTCGTCCTGCTCCTCAAGTTCGCCGAAGCCGCAGCCAAGCACATCCCGCACTGGGAGATCATCGACTACGCGAGCGCCGGCAAGCGCGACGCGCCGAGCGGTACGGCGCGGGAGCTCGCCAGCCGGCTGGGCGCCGTGGGCGAGCAGGAGCTCGAGGTCCCGATCGCCGAGACCGTCGGGGAGCGCGCCGCGCGCGGCGCGACCCTGGGTGGGGCGCAGGTGCACGCCGTGCGCCTGCCCGGCTATCGGCTGGGTGCGGAGGTCGTGTTCGGCCTGCCCGACCAGCGTCTCACCATCCGCCACGATGCCGGGGCCTCCGCCGAGCCGTACGTGGACGGCGCGCTCCTTGCCATCCGCAAGGTCGGCGCGCTGACCGGTCTGCATAGGGGGCTCGACGCCGTTCTGGAGCTATGAGCGCGTCAGCAGGTCTCGGTACTGCCGTTCCGTCTCGGCGGTCGGCTGCACCCCCAACTCGGACCTGAGCAGCTCGACCAACCGCCGGTAGGTCTGCTCGACGCCGATCAGGTCACCGAGCGCCTTCTGCGCGCGCATGGAGAGCAGGTGGGCGCGTTCGTCGAGCGGATCGAGCTGCGCGTAGCGCGAGGCAACGCCGCGCGCTTCCTGCGCCCGCCCCGTGGCTAGGAGGAGCTCGCCGAGCCGGTGCAGGGCGTTGGCGACCGCTTCGGTCAGGCGCATGCGCAGGGGGGTGACCCACGCGTAGTCGAGCCCCGCGAGGATCTCGCCCCGCACCATGGCGACGGCCTGGCTGAGCAGGTCTATCTGCCTGGCGACCGGCGCCTCGCGCGCCTGGGAAGCGAGGCTCTCGAAGCGGTCCACGTCGACGTCGAAGCGCGCAGTGTCCAGCCGGTAGCGGCCCGCCTCGACGAGCACGAAGCGCGTAGTGTCCTCCGGACCGCGCTGGAGCGCCTTCCTCAGGCGGTAGAGGGCCGTATGCAGGGCGGTCTTCGCCCTTGTCGGCTCGTCCGGCCATAGGTCGGCCAGCGCCCCCTCCAGGGTGACGGTCTCGTCCCTGCGCGCCACCAGGTAAGCGAGTAGGTCGCGCGCCTTGCCGGAGGTGAAGGCCCGCGCCGGCAGCGCCTCGCCGTTGACGAGCACACGCAGCTCGCCGAGGAACTGGACCTCCACGTCCGCATGGCCGACATCGTCACCCTCGACGTGCGCCGTCGCCGCCCCGTCCCCGACGCGCCGCTTTCCCAGCGCGGCCGTCACCCGCTCGACGAATGGGTCGAACGGCCGGTCGGGTCCGACGGCGGCCAGCACGCGCTCCGCGCGCTGCCCCTGGTCGACCACGAGACGCCAGGCGTGGCTGGGGGCCAGCATGCCGAACGCGCGCTCGGCCTGGGCGACGCCGGCGGACTCGCCCCGCTCGAGCGCGATGTAGGCGAGGCCGAAGTACACGAGCGCGAGCGGGATCCGGTACTGCCGCTCCTCGCCGATCTCGACCAACTCCTCGTAGATGCGCTTCGCCTCGTCCAACCGGCCCGCGCTCAGGTGCGTGTCGGCCAGCACGCTGCGGCAGACGTAGACCTCGTAGCCGACGGGCCCGCCGTCGAACGCCCACAGCGCCTCGCTCGCCACCTGCGCCGACTCCGCCAGGCGGCCCTGGAGCTCCAGCACGTGCGCGAGGTAACCGGCGGCCATGACGCGGTCGTAGCTGGCGCCGTCGATCTCGTCGGCCAGGGCGATAGCCGAGCGCAGGAGCGCCTCGGCGCGGTCCAGCTCGCCGGCGCGCGTGTAGACGTTGCCGAGCACCGCGTACGCGGCCGGGATGCGCTCCTTGGCCTCGTGCCGCTGGAAGGTGGCCAGCGCCTGCTCGGCGTGGCGCCGCGCCACCCGGTGGTCGTGCGTGTAGAGGGTCGGGCTGGCGAGGGCGAGGCGTACCTCCGCGGCGTGCAGACCGTCGGCGGCGCGCAGGCCGCCGACGTCGTCTAGGTCGGCCAACGCCTCCTCCAGGTACCCCACGGCGGCGGCGACATCGCCCTGCCACCAGCAGATCTGCCCGAGCGAGCCGAGCATCGACGCCCTGAGCCGCCTGTCGACGCCTGGCCGGGGGGCGGACGCCAACTCCTCGACGGCCTCCTCGGCCACTTGGCGCCCTACGAGCATCCCTTCCGCGTGGCACCGGCAGCGCGCGAGCTCCATCAGCGCGGTCGCGCGCGCCTCCGTCGCCGCCGTGCCGGCACCGGCCGCGGCGACCGCCTGCCGCGCCCACTCCGCACCGCGGCGGTAATCGCCTTGGGAGCGCGCGATGATGGCCAGCTCCGTGAGCGCCGCGCCCGTGGACGGTGAGGCGCGCGTCTCCCCCACGCGCCTCAGCACCGCGCTGGCCTCATGCAGCTTGCCGCGCTGCCTGAGCACCCGTCCCAACAGCAGACGCAGCTCGGGGGAGGCTTCCACCTCCTCGCCCAGCCGGAGCAGCCAGCGGTGCAGCGCTTCGCCGCGCCTCTGTACTTCCTCGACGCCGGCGCGTGGTACGCCATCCCGACGTACCTGAGCGGTTTCGAGTACAACATCAACTACCCGTTCGCGACGTTCTTCTACCCGATCCGCCTAGCGGATTGACTCTCCGCCTCGAGAGCAAGGCCTACCGCCGTTCACACGGCGGTAGGCCGCTGAACTAGCCCCGGTCGCCCTCGGCCGCCGGCTTCACTGGAACCCCGTGGAACTGCTCAAGTTCATCACCCGTCGCCTCGTGTTCTCCCTCCTCGTGCTCGCCGGGGTGGCTACGATCGTCTTCGCCCTGACACGGATCATCCCGTCCGATCCGGCCGCCTTGTACTTGGGGCCGCGAGCCCGTCCCGCCGAGATCGCCGACATCCAGAAGCGGTTCGGCTTCGACCGGCCGATCGTCGAGCAGTACGGTCAGTACATGCGCGGGCTCGCCAGGGGCGACCTGGGCAACTCGCTCGCCACCAAGCGGCCCGTCACGCAGGAGCTCGGCTCGCGCATCGCAGCCACGCTGGAGCTGATGCTCGCCGCCATGGTCCTGGCCGTCGGCATAGGCGTACCCTTGGGAGTCATCTCCACCCGGTTGCGCGGGAGCCTCGGCGAGGCCGTCGTGCGCGTCACCTCCGTGATCGGGGTCTCCTTGCCGGCCTTCTGGCTCGGCCTGCTCCTGCAACTCGTTTTCGTGCACGTCCTAGGCTGGTTCCCGTCCGCCGGACGGGTGGACGCCGGCCTGCGGTTCGTGGCGCCCATCACGAACGTCACGGGGCTCAACCTCCTCGACACGCTTCTGACCGGCAACCTCACCGCCTTCCGCGACGCGTTGGCTCACATCGTGCTGCCGGCCGTGACGTTGGCCGCCTACCCGATCGGGCTCGTGACGCGCATGACGCGCGCCGCCATGCTCGAGGTGCTGTCGCAGGACTACATCCGCACTGCGCGCGCCTACGGGGTGGCCGAGAGGCGGGTGCTCGGGCGCTTCGCGCTGCGCAACGCCATCGGTCCGACGCTCACCGTCATCGGGCTCACCATGGCGTTCATGCTCACCGGGACGTTCTACGTCGAGGTCATCTACGCCTGGCCCGGCCTCGGCTCGTTCACCGTGAGGTCGTTCCTCAACGTTGACTACCCCGCCATCCTCGGCATGACGCTGTTCGGCGCCGCCGGCTACGTCCTGGTCAACCTCGTCGTCGACGCCAGTCAGGCGTTCCTCGATCCGCGCGTGAGGGTGGCGTGAAGCGCGGCGGCTCCGGCATCACCGGCGCCGGCTGGCGCATGTTCGCCGGCGGGCTGGCCGTCGGCCAGACGGGCGGTCGCGAGCCTGGCGAGGCCGCGCACGACGACCTCGCGCCGCCGCGCAGCACGTGGCAGCGTGCGCTCTCGGTTCTCAAGCGTGACCCGCTCGCCGTCTTCGGCATCTGCTGCGTCGCCCTGCTCATCGTGGTGGCGGCGTTCGCGCCCAAGCTGGCGCCCTACCCGGCCATGGGCGAGGGGCGCTCGTCCGTCTCGACCCGCATCTCGGCACCGTCCAAGGAGTTCGTGCTCGGCACGGACCGGCTCGGGCGTGACGTGCTGAGCCGCATCATCTACGGCGTGCGGCCCGCCCTGATCGCTCCGCTCATCGTCGTGCTCCTGGCCGTGGCCATCGGGGCGCCGCTCGGCGCCATCGCCGGCCTGGCGGGAGGCTGGGTCGACGAGGCGATCATGCGCGTCTGCGACCTCTTCCTCGCCTTCCCCTCCCTCCTCCTGGCCATGGCCATCGTCGCGCTCCAAGGCCCGAGCCTCACCAACGCCGTCATCGCGCTGGCCGTCTCCTGGTGGCCGTGGTACACGCGTCTCGTGCGCGGGGTGGCGCTCTCGCTGCGCCACCAGGCGTTCGTCGAGGCGGCCAGGGCGCTCGGCGCGAGCACGCCGAAGATCATGTTGCGGCATATCCTCCCCAACTCCGTCACCCCGATCCTCGTGCAGGCCTCCCTCGACGTCGGCACGGTGATCCTCGCCACAACCGGCCTCGCCTTCATCGGGCTCGGCAGCCAACCGCCGGCGGCGGACTGGGGCCTGATGATCGAGGACGGTCGCGCCTTATTGCGCACGGCCTGGTGGACGAGCACCTTCCCCGGCCTCGCCATCTTCCTGTCCGTGCTGAGCTTCAACCTCGTCGGAGACGCGCTGCGCGACCTCTTCGACCCCAAGGAGTACAGATGAGACCTCATTCGACCGGGGCCGCCTCGTGAGCCGGCCGTTCGGTTTGGCCGCAGTGCAGATGGCCGTCGAGCCGTGGGACCCGTCGGCCACCATCGCCAAGATGGCCGTCGTGGCGCAGCGCATCGTCCACTCCTTCCCGTGGGTGGACATGCTCGTCTTCCCCGAGTTGGCCGCCTCCGGGGTCGCGCAGTTCGGGCGCCTACCCAGCCGCGAGGAGTACGCGCTCTGCCGCGCGCCCATCCCCGGACCGCTCACCGACGAGCTGTGCGTGCTCGCCAAGCGCCTGGGCCGCTGGCTCGTGCCGGGGTCGCTCTACGAGACGGAGGGCGACGCCTGTTACAACACGGCCGTCGCCATCTCGCCGGCCGGCGAGATCGTCGCGCGTTACCGCAAGCTGTTCCCCTGGTACCCGTTCGAGGCCGAGGCGAAGGCCGGCAGCGAGTACGGCGTCTTCGACGTGCCCGGCGTCGGGCGCTTCGGCCTCTCCATCTGCTACGACATGTGGTTCCCGGAAACGGTACGGACGCTCGCCTGGATGGGCGCAGAGGTCATCCTCCACCCCACCCTTACGACCACGCAGGACCGCGAGCTCGAGACGGTGCTGAGCCGCGCCCACGCCATCACGAACCAGGTGTACTTCCTCGACGTCAACGCGGTCGGCGCCTGGGGCGGCGGACGCTCGCTGCTCGTCGGCCCGGAGGGGCTCGTCTTGCACCAGGCCGGCGAGCGCGAGACGTTCTTCGTGCACCGCATCGACCTCGACGACGTGGCCCGCGCCCGCGAGACGGGAACCTTGGGCATCGCCCAGACGTGGAAGCAGCTCCGCGACTACGGCATGCGTTTCCCGCCGTACCAGGAAGGGTTCGAGCGCGGCGAGGTGTTCAAGGGCCTCGGCGAACTGAAGCTGACGGGGCGCTGACGGGGGCGCGGCCTGCGGGCGGGCGGTCATCGCCTTCGGGCTGCCGAACACGATGCTCGTAGCGATCGGCGACGACGGGGCGCTGTGGGTGGCGTCATCCGGACCGGCGGACCCCGCGACCATCGCTCGCTTCGCGAACCCGGGCAGCGGCGCCGGCGGTGGGGCTACCGCCGCAGCCGGATGACCTCGCGCCGCGAGTGGTCGTCGATGTACTGGAACCATTCGAGCAGGGTGAGCGGGCCGAGGTCCTTGTGGGTCACGACGGCTTCGGGGTTCACGCCGCTGCGCGCGAACTCCCGCGCGCTGGCTATGCTCGCCTCGCGCGCGCCGGCGAAGCCGTTCTGCAGCTCGGCGAGCGTCGCGCCTTCCGGCAGCCTGAAGGGGCGGTACGACCGTGGGGTGGGAGGGTCCTCCCAGCTCTGCGCGTTGCTCAGGCTCCAACGCTCGATGCCGAGCCAGTGGTTGATGACCTCCCTGTTGCCGGGCGTGTCCTTGGCCGCCAGAACCCGCGGCATCAGGTAGTCACGCGAGGCGACGAGCTGTTCGGCCAGCCGTTCGAACGTCTTGCCCTTGGCCTTACTCTTCACGCGGGGCCGCAAGGCCGCCCCGATCAACCGCTGCATGAGGCTCATACGCCGGGAGTGTACTCGCCGCCGCGCTGCACCGGAACGCACCGCACGACAGGGACGTGGCAGACTTGAAGCGTGACGGCACCTTCGGACGAGCTTTCGAGCCAAGCGACAACCGGTCGTGAGGCGGCGGCCACCGGGGTCGACGCGCAGGCCGCGCGCTCCGTGGTCGATGCCGAGGCGGCCCCTGGGATCGACGCACAGGTAACGGCCCCTTCCGAGGCCGGCCCCGTCCTCCTCTTCGACGGCGTCTGCAACCTCTGCAACGCGGCCGTTAGCTTCGTGATCGACCGCGACCCGCAGGGCAAGGTGCGCTTCGCCGCGCTGCAGTCGGACGTGGGCGTGGCGCTGCTCGCCCGCTACGCGGCGCAGCTCCCGCACGGCTCGCTGCCGGAGCGCGCGAACGACGACCCGCCGACCGTCTTCCTGATCGAGGGCGGCCGCATCTACGACCGCTCCACCGCCGTGCTGCGACTCCTCAAGCACCTGAACGGGCTCTGGCCCGTGCTGAGCGTGTACGTCGTCCTGCCGGTGGGGCTGCGCGACGCCGTATACGACTTCGTCGCGAAGCGCCGCTACCGGTGGTTCGGCCGCAAGGACTCCTGTCGGCTGCCCACCCCCGACGAGGCGCGGCGGTTCCTCGGCTGAGTGTCTGGCCCCGGAACGCGCGTTCCCCGCGACTACCGAACCGTTCGCGCCGGACTGCCCGGGCACGCACGTTCCCCGGCCACCCGCAGGCAAGTTCCGTGGCCGCCCCCGTCACGGCATAATGGTCCAGCTATGCGAGCCAATAGAGCCTCCCTTACCGCGCCACGTAGCGCCCCGAGACGCTCCCGCCCCACCCTCCGCGCCTCACGCCTGGCGCTCGTCTGGCTGGTGCTGGGCTTCGCCGCCTGCGCCCTCGCGCAACCGTTCTTCCTGCCGACCGGCGACGAGGTCTACAACACCGGCGACCCGCGCGTGCGGGCAGACGCCCACGGCGGCCTCCACCTCGTCTACCCCCTCGTCGCCGCCGCCGGCGCCGTGTACGCCTACTGCCCGCCCGGCTGCGGCAGCGCCGAGGAGATGTGGACCGTCGTGTTCGAGACGGGCGAGGCCGGCGCCGTCGGCAACGCCCTCGTCGCGCTCGACGGCGCCGGCAGGCCGAGGCTCCTGCTCGCCACGCACGACTCCGTCTTCTACGCCGAATGCAGCGGCGACTGCCGCGACGACCGCGCGTGGTCGCTCGCCAACGTCTACACGCATGACGGCGGCTGGGAGCTGACGGGCGAGGCGTTCGCGCTCGACCCCGACGGCCACCCGCGCTTCCTCATGCACGCGGAGCAGACCTACCTCGGGCTCTTCGCCCCCGACCCCGGCACGCTGTTCTTCGCCTGCGACGCGAGCTGCCTCGACCCCGCCAGCTGGCGACGCGGGCTGATCAGCGAGCAGAGCTGGCTCGAGCCCACGTTCGTGTACGACCCGAGCGGTGTGGCGCACGTCGCGGCGGTCATCACCGTCGAGGGCGCCGACCTCGTCGCCTACCTGAGGTGCGAGGCCGACTGCGGCTCCGAGGAGGTCGACAACTGGCCGGGCATCGGCCTCGGCCACGCGTTCTTCGACCGCTACGTCGAGGAGATCCAGCCGTCCGTCAGCCTGGCGGTCACGGCCGCGGGCGGGGCGCGCCTCGCGTTCCTTGGCCAGAACGACGGCGAGCGCTTCCTCGCGTACTTCGAGTGCGACGCGGACTGCACGGCCGCCGAAGGCGAGGCTTGGACGGCCATCGCCCTCGTCTCGGGTGAGCCGGCGCTGCGGCTGGGAGACGGTCTCCAGCTCGTCCTCACGGCCGCCGAGCACCCCAGGCTCGTGTACACGCACGGCTCCAACATCTACCTCGGCACGTGCGACAACGACTGCGTCGGCCGCTCCGGGTCGGACGACTGGGGCGCGGTCACCGTGGAGACGGGCGAGGACCTCCCGGCGGACGACATCTTCCTCTACCGCGGCTGCAACGTGGGCTACTGGTTCTTCAGGCAGCCGGCCGTGGCCGTCACCCCCGTAGGCGAGGCGCTCATCGCTTACCGCGCCGAGGACATCAGCGCGGGCTGGACGCCGTCGGCCGCCGACCCGACGGTCAGGGGCTGCGCCGCCGGGGTGGACATGACCTTGGGCAGGCTGGCGCGGGTTCCGGGCGACTGAGCGTGCGAACAGGTCCCGTGCTCTGGCTCCACGAGCTCACGGGCGACGAGAGCGGTTGGCTCGCATGGGACCTGAGGTACATGGGGTTCGCCACGCGCGCCGACCTGCTCGCGGTCCTAGCCGCGCTTCCCGGCCCACGCCGCCGCACCAACGAGCCCGGCCGCCGCGCCGAGCTCTGCCGCCAGCACCGGGGTCCGCAGTGCCTCGTCTACGCCGAGGAAGGCGACCTCGAGCGCCGCCCGAAACGCGGGGTTCAGTCCGACGCCGCCGCCCAGGACGATCACCTCGGGGTCCACGACGTACTTCACGTCCACCAGCGCCGCCGCGAGGGCCGCCGCCGCGCCTTCCAGGAGGCCGCGCGCCCACGGCTGCCGTTCATCGGCGGCGGCCACGATCTCACGGGCGGTGGCGGCGTGGCCGAACTCCGCCGCCCTGCGCTCCAGCGCGGTGCCAGACGTCATCCGCTCGAGCACGCCGCCACCCATGTGGCCCAGGTGGCCGGCGAGGCCGGTCGCCCCCTGCCAGAGCCGGTCGCCGACGACGAAGCCGCCCCCGACCCCGGTGGACACCGTGACGAAGAAGGACGAGCCGCGCCCGCGCCCGGCGCCGTGCAGGGCCTCACCGTAGGCCGCGGCCTGCGCGTCGTTCAGGGCCACGACGGGCAGGCCAAGGGCGGGCAGGTCGAGGGCGCGTTCCAACCGCTCCACGAGCGGGAAGTCGTCCCAACCGGGCAGCAGGTCGCGGCTGACGGCCCGCACCTTGCCGGCGCGGACCAAGCCCGCGCAAGCCACGCCCAGGGCCACCGGGGCCTCGGCGGCGCGCGCGAGGAGGCTGGTCGCGGCGACTCCGAGCGCCGCGACGACCGCCTCCGGACCGTCGTTGGCAGGGGTGCTCGCCAGCTCCTGGTCGACGACCTCCGCCCCACGCACGAGCGCGACTGCCAGCTTGGTGCCGCCGACGTCCATGGCGAGTACGGGGGCTTGCGCCACGCTTCACATGCTCCTGTCCGCGACGACCTGGGCCGTGCGCCGCACGCCCTCCTTGAACTCGTCGTCCGCTTCCGCCATGAGCCGCACGAGCCCCTCAAGCACTAGGAGCTGGCCGATCTTGGCGAAGACGTCGCCGCCCGTGAGCGGCGACTCGGGGGGCGAGGCGAACAGGCTGCGGTCGGCCACCTTGGCGAGAGGGCTCTTGAGCCTGTTCGTGACGGCGACGGTGAAGGCGCCCGCCGCCTTGGCGACCTTGACGGCCTGGAGCGTGTCGATGGTGGAGCCCGAGCTGGAGATGCCGATGGCGACGGACGTCGGCGAGAGGTTGGAGGCGCTCATGGAGCCCAGGTGCATGTCCGTGTACGCCTGGGCCGTCAGCCCGAAGCGCAGGAGCTTGTAAGCGAAGTACTGCGCCACGACCCCGGAGGCGCCGACCCCGTAGACGTCGATACGCGTCGCGGCGGCCAGGCGCTCGGCCACGGTCTCGAAGACGTCTTGCTCGAAGAGCGTCGCGGTCTCGGCGAGCGTGCCGGCGGCGTGGTGCGCGAGCTTGGCCATGAGGTTCGTCTCGCCGTTGGGCTCGAAGGTGCGGCTCGGCGTGCCCGACTCGACGGCCAGGGTCAGCTTGAACTCCTGGAACCCGGAGAAGCCGAGGTCCTGACAGAAGCGGATGATGCTGCCCTCGCTGCTGCGCGCCGCCTCGGCGAGTTCGGTGACGCTGTGGTAGATGACCGCGTCGGGGTGCTCGAGCACGTACTCGGCCACGCGCCGCAGCACTGGGCTGAGGTCGGGGAGCGAGGCGCGGAGCTTGGTCAACAGGCGCGACATGAAGCAGTCGATGCGTGCAGCCCTGGGCGGGAGGTCCGACCCTTGACAGAGCTACCCTCCACACCTAGCATGCCATAACGAGTGTGGCTCAATATCAAGTTCACGAATTTTGAGCCCTGCTCAATCCGGGATGCGGCGGCCGGCTACGGTAGGCGGTCGGTCGACACCCACCAGGAGGACCGCATGCAACTCCAGTCGATCAGGCTCCTAACCGCGGCGCTCGCGCTCTCCGCGGCGCTCGCCTTCGCGCAGTCGGCGGACTTCGACGTCGCCGCAGGCAAGCTCGTCACGTCCAGCCGCCCGGCCGCCGAGGCGTACCCGGACGGGGACGGCCTCAAGCTCACGGACGGCGCCTACGCCTTCTCGTGGGCCGACATGGTCGGTTTCGAGGGCGTCGAGCCCGTCGCCTTGACCGTCGACCTCGGCGCCGTCTACGACTCGATCAGCTACGTGGCCCTCAAGGTCATGCGCTCGGACGGCTCCGCCGTCGGCCTCCCGACCGCCATCGTGTCAGTCTCCGAGGACGGCCTCCTGTGGGAGGACCTCGGCCTGGCCAACGTCGCGTTGGAAGGCGAGATCGCCAACGACACGGTAGGCACGCTCGTCTGGGCCGACGAGGCGTGGGCGGGCTACGGTCAGTTCGTGCGCGTCGAGCTGCTCCCCACGGCCGGCTGGGCGATGGTGGCCGAGCTCGAGGTCGGCAACGGCTCGATCCCGCTCGACCGTCTCCCCGCCGGCTCTGCGAACGCGCCCGCCACGGCGGAGGCCGTGAACGTGGCCCTTGGCAAGACCTACTCCCTCCAGCCCGCGGCCTCGGAGGCCTACCCCGACCCGGACGGGGGCAAGCTGACCGACGGTTCATACGCGTACGCGTGGGGCGACATGGTCGGCATCGCCGACGCCACGTTCAGCCCGGTCGTCGTGGTCGACCTCGGTGAGCACGTCGACGGCATCACCCGCGTCGCCGGGCTGTTCATGCGCTCGTTCGCCTCCGCGGTCAACCTGCCGTACAGCATCCTCGTGTCCGTGTCGGACGACGGCGAGAACTTCGAGGTCGTGGGCCTCGCCGCCAAGACCGCCCCCTCCCCCGCGATGAACGAGCTCATCAACTCCGTCTACTGGCAGGACCTGCAAGAGCCCGTCGGCGGCCGCTACGTCAAGCTCCAGATCCGCCACCGTACCGGATGGATCATGCTCGCCGAGGTCGTCGTGCAGACCGGGGCCGCAGTGCCGGAGGTACAGGAAGCGGCTGAGTAGATGACCAAGCGCAGACAGCTGCGTGACGCCGTGCTCGCCGGGGCCATCGCCCTGGCGAGCACGGCGTTCGCCCAGACGAGGCCCGTTCTCACCGGTACGTTCGTGCAGCTCAACTACCAGCTCGCCACGCTCGGCGAGGACGGGTGGCGCGCGGAGCTGGAGCACATGCGTTCGGTCGGCTTCGACACGCTGATCGTGCAGTACGCCCGCTACGGCGAGGTGAGCTACTTCCCGACGATCGCCGCCATCCCGGGCGCGCCCCCGCCGGCGGCGGCCCTGCCGCCCAACGAGTCCATCGCCACTCTCGCCTGGCAGGCAGACGCGCCGGCCAAGGCGACGCACCTGCGCATCCTCGTCACGCCCAACAGCAAGGAGTGGACGATGATCCCCGAGGTCCGCGTGCTGGACCAGGGCCGCGACGTGGTGGCCGGCCGCGGCTACGTGCTCACGCCCGGTCCGTCCGGCACCTACCTCGACCCGGACGCCGCGACGGGCGGGAAGCTCACGGACGGGAGCGCCAACTTCGCCTGGTCCGACATGGTCGGCTGGCAGTCGCCTGGCGGCGAGATCGTCGTCGACTTCGACCTGGGCGAGCCGACGGCCTTCGACCGGGTGGAGGTACAGTTCATGCGCTCCGACGTCTCGGCCGTCGAGCTGCCCGCCGCCGTCGCCGTCGCCGTCTCCGGCGACGGCTCGCGCTACCTGAACCTCGGCCAGCCCGCCGGCTGGAACGCCGGCACGACCGCGGGGACCGACATGGGGACGTGGGACCCCATCGGCGAGCTGCTCGCCGCCGCAGAGGGCGCGGGCTTCCGGGTGTGGCTCGGCCTCGCCCTCGACCCGGCCTACTGGGAAGGCAAGTTCGACCCGACCGCCTCCTCCGCCAGCAACACGGCGCTCATGCTGGAGCTGGAGAGGCTCTACGGCGCCTCGCCGGCACTGGTCGGCTACTACCTGCCCGAGGAGATCGACGACAGGAGCTTCGTGACGCCCGCGGCCCACGAGGCCATGACGACCTACCTCGCCGCCATGGCCGATGCCGCCCACACCCAGGTCGGCCGCCCGGTGATGGTGGCGCCATACTTCGGCATGCGGCCGGACGGTGCGGCGTACGCGGCCTGGTGGGACACCACCCTCGCGCAGGCAGATCTCGACGTCATCGCCATGCAAGACGGCGTCGGCACGCGGCGGACGACCGTGGCGGAGGGCGTGCCCGTCTACCGCGCCCTCAAGGCCGTCACGGACGCGCACGGCGTGGAGCTCTGGTCCGACCTGGAGGTCTTCGAGCAGACCCACGGCTGGCCGGTCGACGACCTCGCCTGGCAGGCCACGAGCGCGAAGATGGCGACGGTGAGGAGCCAACTCGAGCTGGAGGCGCCCTTCGTCGCGAAGTTCGTGGCGTTCGCCTTCCCCGACCACATGAGCCCGCGCGCCGGGGGAGCGGCTGCCCAGCTCTACCAGGACTACCTGGCGTACCTGAAGGAGCTCGACCCGTGAGGAGCGTGACCATGCTGCCCGCCAGCTGCCCCACCCGCCGGCCACTCCGAGACCGCTTCGCCAGCGCCTGGCTCGCGCTGCTCGGCGCCCTCTTCCTCTCCGCAGCGTCCGCCCAGACCGAGATCACGTTCTGGCAGGCCTGGGGCGGCTCCGAGGGGCAGGCCTTGCAGGCGCTCGTCGACGAGTTCAACGCCAGCCAGTCCGAGGTGAGGGTGCGTTCTTCGTTCGTGCCCATCGGCGACGGCGAGCGCATCCTCGCCTCCTTGGCCGGCGGCGCGCCCGCCGACCTCGTGACCGTCTGGGACTGGATGGTCGTCCCCCTCGGCTACGGCGGCGCGTTGGCGGACCTCACGGCCGACCTGAGCGCCGCGGGCGTCGGCCCGGAGGACTACCTGCCCGGCATCTGGGAGTACGGCGCCTACCAGGGCGCCAAGTACGGCATTCCGACCACCATCAACGTCTACGCCTTCATGTGGAACAAGGACGTCTTCGCCGCGGCCGGCCTCGACCCTGAGGCGCCCCCACGCACCATCGCGGAGCTCGACGCCCTCACCGAGCAGCTCACGACCGTCGACGCACGCGGCAACATGCGCCGCCTGGGGTTCTACCCGAACGTCACGGCCATCTACTGCTACGCCTTCGGCGGGCAGCTCTACGACCCGGAGACGCTCGAGGTCACCCTCGACCACCCTGGGAACGTTGCCGCCTTCGAATGGCTCGCGGCGTTCTACGAGAAGTACGACATCGCGAAGATCCGCCGCTTCCAGGCGGGGTGGGGCGACATGGCCAGCCCGTTCAACCCCTTCTACCGCGGGCAGATCGCCATGCAGGAGGGCGGCCAGTGGGAGGTCGCGTTCACGCGCGAGTACGCCCTCGACCTGAACTGGGGGGTAACGAACTTCCCGGCGCCCGAAGGGGGCCGGGACGACGTCACGCCCGTGCAGAGCTCCTTCTGGGTGATACCGGCCCAGGCGACGCACAAGGCCGAGGCCACGCGCTTCCTCCTCTGGCTGAGCGCGCCCGAGCAGTCCGCGCGCTTCGCGGCCGCGCTCGCCAACATCCCGCCGCGGCGCGACGCGCTGGCCATGCCCGTCTTCGCCGACACCATCACGCCGCACATGCAGACGTACATCGACATGCTGCTGACCGGCTACGTCTACACGCCGCCCGGCCTCCCCGTCGGCCTGTACCTGAGCGACCAACTCAACCAGGCTCTCGCCGCCGTCCAGGACGGCACGGTGTCGGCCCGCGAGGCGCTCGAGACGGCCCAGCGCAACGTGCAACGCGAACTGGAGAAGTACCGCTGATGAACCCCTCCCTCGCCAGAGGCGCCGGCGCCGTCCGGCCGGTCGGACGCGCGCCCACGCCGGCGCCGCACCGGGCGGCTGAACGTGTTTAGGTCCATGACCCGCCGGCAGCGCCGCGACCTCTGGCTGGGGTTGGCCTTCGTATCCCCCTGGCTCATCGGGTTCGTCGTCTTCACCGTCTACCCAGTGCTCGCCTCGCTCTACTTCTCGTTCACCGACTACAACGTCGTGTCCGCCCCCAGGTGGATCGGCGCGCGCAACTACACAGACCTGATCGCAGACCCGCTCTTCGGCAAGACGCTCTACAACACGCTCTACCTGGCCGCGATCGGCATCCCGTTCTCGCTGGGCCTGAGCCTGGTCATCGCGATGCTCCTCAACAACAAGGTGCGCCTGCAGGGGCTCTTCCGCACGGTGTACTTCCTGCCGAGCGTCGTGCCCGCCGTGGCGGCCGCGCTCCTGTGGCGCTGGTTCCTCAACCCGGACTACGGCCCCGTCAACGAGTTCCTCTGGCAGCTCGGCATCAACGGCCCCGGCTGGCTCGCCGACCCTACCTGGTCCAAGCCGGCGCTCATCATCGCGAGCCTGTGGGGCGTAGGCGGCTCGATGGTCATCTACCTGGCCGGGCTGCAGAACGTGCCGGTGGCGCTCTACGAGGCGGCCGACCTCGACGGGGCGAGCAGGTGGCAACGCTTCCGCTTCGTGACGCTCCCGATGCTCTCCCCCGTCATCCTCTTCAACCTGATCATGGGCATCATCACGTCGTTCCAGGCCTTCACGAACATCTACATCATGACGGGCGGCGGCCCGTCCAACTCCACGCTCGTCTACGCCCTCTACCTGTACCAGAACGCCTTCCAGTTCTTCCGGATGGGCTACGCCTCGGCCATGGCGTGGGTCCTGCTCGCGATCACGGCCGTCGCGCTCGTCGGCGTCTTCCGCACGTCCGGCTGGGTCTACTACGAGGCGCGCAGCTGATGCGCCGCCGCAACAGCCTCTGGAACCTCGTCGTCTACGTCGTGCTCGTCGCGGGCGCCGTCTTCTTCCTGACGCCGTTCGTCTGGATGATCTCCACGTCGCTCAAGACCGACGCACAGGTGTTCGCCATCCCGCCCGAGTGGGTGCCCGCGCCCGTGATGTGGTCCAACTACTGGCGCCTCATGACGGAGATCCCGTTCCTGCGCTACCTGGCCAACACCGTGTTCGTGACCGTGACGAGCGTGGCGTTCTACGTGGCCTCCTCGGCCGTCGTGGCCTACGGCTTCTCCCGCATCAAGTGGCCGGGCCGCGAGCTCCTCTTCTACTGCCTCCTCGCAACGATGGTCCTGCCGCCCCAGGTGACGCTCATCCCGCAGTTCGTGATGTTCCAGAAGCTCGGCTGGGTCGGCACGTTCCTGCCCCTGATCGTACCGGCGCTCACGGGCAGCGCCTTCGCCGTCTTCCTGCTGCGCCAGTTCTACTCAGCGATCCCGAACGACATCTCCGACTCGGCGCGGATCGACGGCGCCAGCGAGTGGCAGATCTTCGCGCGCATCGTCCTGCCGCTCGCCAAGCCGGCGCTCGCCACGGCATCGCTGTTCATATTCATCTGGACCTGGACGGACTTCCTCAACCCGCTCATCTATCTGACCGACGACCGCCTCTACACGCTCGCCATCGGCCTGCAGCAGCTCGCCAGCACGCGCGCGGCGGCCTGGCCGCTCCTGATGGCCGGCTCGCTCCTCATGAGCGTGCCCATCATCCTCCTGTTCTTCTTCGCCCAGAAGACGTTCATCGCGGGCGTGTCGACCTCCGCGGTGAAGGGCTGAGCGCCGCGCACCGACCATGAAGGGATCAACGACCATCGACTCTCTGCTGCTCATCCCCCTAGACGAGCGCCCCATCAACGCCGCCTACCCGCGCCTCCTCACCGACGCGCTCGGCTGGGGCCTGGCCAGCCCCACCCCCCTCCTGGGTGGCCGCAAGACGCCAGCTGACGTGGCCGGGTTGGCCGACTGGCTCCTGGCCGCCGCGAGCGGGGCAGGCGCCTCCGGTGGCGCCTCCGGTAGCCCGTCCGGACGACCCCTAGGCGCCGTCATCGCGCTCGACACGCTCGCCTGGGGCGGGCTCATCCCGTCGCGCCAGTCGGGCAACGACCTCGGCGGCGCCCTGGGGCGCCTGGAGGTCCTGAGGCGCATGCGGGAGGCCGCACCCGGGCTGCCCATCCTCGCGTTCAGCAGCATCCAGCGCGTCAGCCGCGAGGACGACGACGCGGAGGAGCCGAGCTACTACCGCTCGTACGGCCGCGCCATCTTCCGGCGCTCCGTGCTGGAGCATCGCGCCGTCGCCGACGCGCTCAGCGCCGAGGAAGCGCGCGAGCTCGCCGGCCTGCGCGCCGAGCTGCCCGCCGAGGTCTGGCAGGACCAGCTCGACATCAGGCAGCGCACGCTCGCGGTCAACCTGGCCGCGCTCGACCTCGTAGCGGACGGCGTGATCGACACGCTCGTCCTCAACCAGGACGACACGGCGGAGTGGGGCCTGAACGTGATGAACCGGCGCCGCCTCGAGGCGGAGGTCCGGCGCCGCGGCCTGGACGACCGTGTGCTCGTCTACCCGGGCGCCGACGAGGTCGCGCAGGCGCTGATCGCCCGCCTCGCCTCGCGGGTGATCGGGCGCAGACCGCGCGTGAGCGCGTTCTACGCGTCGCGGCGCGGCGCCGACGTCCAGACGGCGTACGAGGACCGGCCCCTCGGCGACCTCGTCACCGTCCACCTTCGCGCCGCCGGCGCCGTGCAGTTGCCCCCCGGCGCGCCGGTCGACCTCTGGCTCGGCGTCAACAGCCCCTCGCGGTCGCAGGGGCAGGGCGGCGCGTCGCACGCGATTGGCTACGCCGCCGAGCACCCCGGCGCGCTGACCGAGGACGAGCAGGCCTGGCTCGCCGCCGCGGAGGCGCCCGTCGACGGCCTCGACCGGTCGTTGCCGGCCTTCCGCGACACCCTCCGGGCGCTCCTGGACGGCCCCGCGCTCGTCGCGCTCGCCGACGTGGCCCATGTCAACGGCGCGGACGACCTGCTCATGACGGGGCTGGCCACCGACGGCGCGCTGCCGCTGCTCGCCGGCTACGGGGGTTGGAACACGGCGGGCAACGCCCTCGGCTCGGCCGTGACGCTCGGCTGCCTGGCGGCCCTCGGCGCGGACCGCGCGGCGCTGGAGCTGGCCGTCGCGGCCCGCCTCGTCGACGACTGGCTCTACCAGGCGCGCGTGCGCACCCGCCTCCTCTTGCAGCCGGAGCTCAAGCCCCTCGGGCTGGGCGGGTTCGTGCCGGCGGCACGGCAAGGCGCCGTGGCCGACCAGGCGCGCGCGGGTCTCGACGCCGAGTCGCTGAGGTTCGGGCTGCCTTACCGGGTCACGCACCTGGCGTTCCCATGGCAGCGCGTCTTCGAGATCGACTACGCCATCGAGCGCACCGACGAACGCGGTACCGAACGGGGCGCGGCACCGGGCGGCCAGCGCGCTGGAGGGGCGGCGTGAGCGCCCTGCCGGTCTCGCCGACCGCCCGTCCGCGTACGCGCGCCGTGATCGCGGCGCTGCGCGGCGGCCTCGTCATCTCGTGCCAGGCGCCGGAGGGTTCGCCGCTGCGCCACCCGAGCCACATGGCGGCCATGGCGAGGGCGGCGGAGCTGGCCGGCGCCGTCGGCATCCGGGCGGACGGCCCGGCGTTCGTGGCCGCGATCAGGGCGAACGTCTCGGTCCCGATCATCGGCATCGACAAGCGCCCGGACATAGACCCCGTCGCCTACATCACGCCCGGCCTCGCCTCCGTCGAGGCGCTGGTGGCCGCCGGCGCCGACCTGGTCGCGGTGGACGCGACGCTGCGGCCACGCACGGGGACGGGGGCGCCGAGCGCCGCCGAGCTCATCCGACAGATCCGCGCCACCTTCCTCGACCTGCCGATCATGGCCGATGTCTCCTGCGTCGCGGAAGGCGTGGCCGCCGCGGAGGCGGGGGCCGACCTCGTCGCGACCACCCTCTCGGGTTACACGAACGGCGAGCCGCCGCCGAACGGACCGGACCTGGCGCTTGTCGCCGCCCTGGCCGCGGCGCAGGACCGGCCGGTCGTCGCCGAGGGGCGGTACGGCACACCGGAGCAGGTCAAGGCGGCCTTCGCGGCCGGGGCGCATGCGGTGGTGGTCGGCACGGCCATCACCGACACGCTGGCGCTCGCCAAGCGGTTCGTCGCCGGCATCGGGTAACGCAAGCTCAGTCGTGTCGCTCGAGGCTGGCGACCGGGATCACCATGGGCGTGGAGGACACCGGGTCGGTCGCGATGCGCGCCTCGAGGGCGAAAGTGCGCGCGAGCAGCTCGACCGTCAGCACGTCGGCCGGGGCGCCTTCGGCCACGACGGCGCCGTCCTTCATGACGACGAGGTGGTCCGCGTAGCGCGCGGCCTGGTTGAGGTCGTGGAGCACCATCACGAGCGTGCGCCCCTCCTCGCGGTTGAGCTTGCGGCAGAGCTCGAGCACGTCGAGCTGATGCGCGATGTCCAGGTAGGTGGTCGGCTCGTCGAGGAGCATGAGGGGCGTCGCCTGCGCCAGCACCATGGCCAGCCACACGCGCTGGCGCTGGCCGCCGGAGAGCTCGTCGACCTCGCGCTCCGCCAGCGCCGTGACGCGCGTGAGGCGCATGGCCGCCTGCACGGCCTCCTCGTCCGCGGGCGACCACTGCCTGAACAGCTCCTGGTGCGGGAAGCGCCCCCTGGCGACGAGGTCGGCCACAGTGATGCCGAAGGGCGCCGTCATCGCCTGCGGCAGCAGCCCGAGGCGCCTGGCGACCTCCTTCGTGCCGTACCTGCGGATGTCCTTCCCGTCCAGCACGACGTTGCCGCTCTTCGGTGCGAGCAGGCGCGCCAGCGCCCTCAGCAACGTGGTCTTGCCGCACGCGTTCGGACCGATGATGACGGTGACGCGCCCGGCCGGAACGGCGACGCTCACGTCGCGGGCGACCGTCGCGCCGTCGTAGGCGAGCGTCACCTCTCGGGCGGCCAGCAGCTCGCTCATAGGTTCCGACCGCGGGTGAGCAGCCAGATCAGGTACACGCCCCCGATGACGCCCGTCATGCGCCCGATCGGGAGGTTGGCGCCCAAGGGGGCGAGTTGGGTGAGGAGGTCGGCCGCCACCAGCAGGCAGGCGCCCATGGCCGCGGCGCCGATCACCGGCAGGTCGGAGCGGCCGCCGAGGCGTACGACCAGTTGCGGCGCGGCCAGCGCGACGAAGGCGATGGGGCCGGTGGCGGCCGTAGCCAAGGCGGCCAGCAGGACCGCGCCGAACACGCTGAGCAGCCTCGTGCGCTCGACCGCGACGCCCAGCTGCCTGGCGAGGTCGTCGCCCATCTCCATGAGCGAGAGGCGCTTGGCCCCGAGGGCGAGCAGCGGCACGAGCGCGAGCGTGCCGAGCATGACGGGGTACACGTGGGTCCACTTGCGCGCGTTGAGCGAGCCGGCGAGCCAGAGGTTGGCGTTGACGGCGTCGTCGAGCGCGCCCCTGACGAGCAGCAGCCCGTTGAGGGCGCCGAGGACGGCGCCGACGCCGATGCCGGTCAGCAGGAGGCGGTAGCCGCCCACCATGCCGCCCTTGAGCGCCAGGAGGTAGACGACCGCCGCCGTGAGCACCCCGCCGATCACGGCCGCGGCGGCCACCTGGTTGGGGCCGCCGCCGAAGAGGACGATCTGGGAGATGGCGCCCGTGGCGGCGCCGGTCGTGAAGCCTATGACGTCTGGCGACCCGAGGGCGTTGCGCGACACGGACTGGAACACGGCTCCGGACGCCCCGAGCGCGGCTCCGGCGAAGATGCCGGCGAGGACGCGCGGCAGCCGGATGTTCATGACGATCCGCTCCCCGACGCCGCCCTCTCCCCTGCCGGCGAGGATCGCGAAGACGTCGGCCAACGCCACGTGGAAGGTCCCTACGGTCATGGCGACGGCGGCGACGAGCGCGGTCGTGGCCAGCAGCGCGATCACGACCGCGGCCTGCCTGGGCCGCCAGGCGAGCGAGAGGTCGCGCCAGCGCCACACGACCCAACCGCGAGCGGCATGCTTGGCTGCGGTCGGCGTGGCGTTCGGGTGCGCGGCCGGCGCGCTCACAGTTGCACCAGCTTGCGGCTGCGGACCAGGTACACGAAGAACGGGCCACCGATGAGGGCGACCATGATCCCGATACCGACCTCGCCGGGCGGCGCCACGACGCGACCCAGCACGTCGGCGCCGAGCACGAGGATCGCGGAGAAGAGCATGGAGACGGGTAGCACCCATCTATGATCGGGGCCCGCGACGAAGCGCGCGAGGTGCGGAGCGGTGAGGCCGACGAAACCGACCGGCCCGGCGGCGGCGGTGGCCGCCCCGCTCGTCAGGATCACGACGAGGGCGGCCAGGCTCCAGACCCTGACGGGGTCGGCGCCGAGCGACCTCCCTATCTCCTCGCCGAGGACCACGGCGTTGAGCGCCTTGGCCAGGCCGAACGCCGTTCCAACGCCCACGAGCGCCAGGAGGCTCACTGGGAGTACGACGCCGGTCCCGCGCCCTTGGAGCGAGCCGACCGTCCAGTGCCTGAACTGGTCGAACACCGTCTCCTCGCTGTTGACGATGACGACCTGGGTGAGGGCGAGGAGGACGATGGAGAGCGCCGCGCCCGCCAGCACCAACCTCACGGGGCTCGACCCGCGCCGCATGCCGCCGAGGAAGTAGACGGCCGCCCCGGCCAGCGCGGCGCCGAGGAGCCCGAACCACATGTAGCCCGTCACGTTCGTGACCCCGAAGAACGCGATGGCCGCGGCTATCGCCGCGGCCGCGCCGGCGTTGACGCCGAGGATGCCGGGGTCGGCAAGGGCGTTGCGCGTGAGCGCCTGCATGACCGCCCCCGCCACCCCGAGGCAGCAGCCGACCACCACGGCCAGGGCCGTCCGCGGCAGGCGCAGGTACCTGACGAGCAGGTGGTCGGAGTTGGCGGGGTCGAAGGCGAAGACGGCGTCCCAGGTGGTGCTCGGCGCGAGCGGCTTGGTTCCCACCCCGAAGCTGAGCAGGGCGAGCACCACCAGGAGTGCCACGCCGGCGACCACCACGAGCGGGCGGCGCGCCACGAGGTTGTTCAGTTGCCGAACTCGGCGACGATGCCGTCGACGATCTCGGTAGCGCTGTAGTAATCGATACGGAACGAGTTCACGCCGAGACCGTAGACCTGACCGGCCTTCACCGACGGCATGTTGGCGAGGACGGGCTCGGACACGAACGACGCGACACCGTCGGGGCCGAAGCGCAAGAGGAAGGTCGTCTCCGAGGTGAGGTCCGTCAGGCGCTCGAACTCGGCCCACACGAAGTCGTTACGGAGGGTGGCCTGGGTGTGCCATGCCGGGTCGGGGTCCTCGATGAGGAAGCCGAGGCTGCTCAGCAGCTGCGCATGCGCGCCGACGGCACGAGCGATCGGGTTGGTGGTGCCGGCGCCGTTGAAGCTGATGATGTTGGCGGTGCCGGCGGGCACGTGGATCCGGACCTTGGCGGCGGCCACGTAGGCGTCGAAGTCCGCGATGACCTCGGCGGCATGCGCCTCGCTGCCGACGGCCGCGGCGAGCTGCGTGGCGAGCTCCTGCCAGGTCTGACCGCCGTAGTCGACGACGATCGTCGGGGCGATCTCCTGCAGCTCGGCGAGCTGGTCGAGGGTGGAGTCGGCGCCGCTCGTGGAGACCACGATGAGGTCGGGCTCCGCGGCGTACGCTGCCTCGAGGTCGACGGCGCCGGCCGGCCAGACGTTCACCACCCCACGCTCCTCGGCCACCTTGGCCCACTGCGCGAAGTAGGTCCCGTTACCGGCGGAGCCGCTGGCGACGACGGGCGCGTCGATGGCGAGCAGGCTGCCCGTGACGCTGACGGACGTGGAGAGGATGCGCTGCGGCTGGCTCGGGATGACGGTGGTCGTGCCGTCGGCGTTCGTGAAGGCGCGGGGCCAGCTCGCGCCCTGGGCGGAGCCGAGAGCCACGAGCGCCAGCGCCGAGACGAAGAGGAGGCTGCGAAGGGTGAAACGACCTGTTGAAGTCGTCATGTCGTGATGGTCCTTTCCTGTCCGTGACGGGCCGCGGCGCGCGCCGGGGTCCGGCCGCGCCGGACGTTCGACGGTGCGACGCTACCGTATCCTGAGTAAATCGGTCAAGATTAGGCGATGGAAGACCCACTGCCGCGCCCGGCGTCTGGCATCACCGTCCCACCCAAACATCAGAGACCGGGCCCCAAGCTCGCCAGCAGCCCCACCATCGCTGCGCTCGGGCGCGCGCTCGCCACCGGCGGCGACGGCGCCCTCGCCGACTTCTGGCGCCACGTCGAGGCGGTCGGCACCCCGCTCGTCGAGCCGGCGCCGGACTCCACGGACGAGCTTCTCGTGACGTTCGTGGCGCGCGAGGGCGACCCGGCGAAGGACGTGGTGCTCCTGGCCAACCGCGTCACGGAGCCCGACGCCTACTCCGACAGCGTGCTCCGCCGCATGCCAGGCACCGACCTGCGCCACCTGACGCTGCGCATGCGCTCCGACTGGCGCGCGAGCTACGCCCTCGGCACGCCGCCGGACGAACCGCCCGCCGGCGCGCTCGCCTTCGTGGAGCGCTCGCTGGCAGCAGGCAGCGGCACGCCCCGCGCCGACCTCGAGCGCTGGTCCGGCGCCCAGGCGTGCGCCCGACCGGACCCGCTGCATAGACGCGCGGGCGCGTGGCAGGCGCTCGTGACCGACGGGTCGTGGGTCGAGCTGCCCGGCGTGCCGGCGACCACGGTGAGCGCCACCGGCGCCGCCTCGGACGCGGCCCCCAAGACCGCCTCCAAGCGCGTCCCGAACGGCGCCTCCGTCGTCGAAGGCGGCTCTGGACGCGTCGCCTCGGGCAGGCTCGAGGAGACGCGCTTCAAGAGCGCGCTCCTCGGCAACGAACGCTCCGTGTGGACCTACACGTCGGCGGCCGGACAAGGCGACTGGTTGCTGGTCATGACGGACGGCGAGGACTGGGCGCGCCGCGCCCTGATCGACGCCGTGCTCGACGCGCCGATCGCCGCCGGCCTCTTGCCGCCCATGACCGCCGTCCTGATCGACTCCGTCGACGTGCCGACGCGCCTAAGGGAACTCGCCTGCTCGCCGGCGTTCGTTGACGCCCTGGACGAAGAGCTGCTCCCACGGCTGGCCGCTGAGGGTCTGGCCTTCGCGCCGGAGCGCACGATCATCGCCGGGGCCAGCCTGGGCGGGCTCACGGCCGCCTACGCCGCGCTGCGCGCGCCACACCGGTTCGGCAACGCCTACAGCCAGTCGGGTTCGCTCTGGTGGCCGACGACGCGGGCGCTCGGCGAAGAGCCCGCTTGGCTCAACCGCTGCTTCGCCTGGGCCGAGCGCCTGCCCGTGAAGTTCCGGCTCGAGGTCGGCCTGCACGAGCGCGGGATGTTGCAGCACACCCGCCACCTGCGCGACGTGCTGCTAGCCAAGGGTTACGACCTCGGCTACCTGGAGTTCAACGGCGGTCACGACAGGCTCTGGTGGGTCGCCTCGTTGGCCGAGGGTTTGGCCAGGCTGATGGGTTACTCCAGTTCGACCTCGTAGATGTGAGCCCAGCCGGTGCTGTCATCCCTGGCTAGGACGTACAGCGTGCCCCCCGCGGAGGCGATACCGCGCATGGACCGCGGGCCGATGCCCGCGACCTTGTAGGTCCGCTCGGCCCGGCCGTCATCGCCGACGACGACGATCCTGTCGGAGAGTAGCGCAAGCAGCTCGCCGTCATGCAGGGTGAGCGCGGCCGGGCTCAAGCCGTCCAGGATCGTGCGGTCGGCGATCGGTACGAGCGTGTCGGCATCCACCGTGACGAGCGCGTTGGAACGTGACGGGCCGGACCAGAGCGAGCCGCCGAGGACCGGGTTCGTACCGTCGAAGTACCCGTACCTGATGCCGAACTCGCCGATGGTGCCGTAATAGTCGATGTCTACGATGCCGGCGTCCGTCGCGAGGTCGAAGTACTCCAGGGAGGTCGAGCCGCCGCAGGCGCAGTGACCGTAGAACAGGTCGTCGGAGCGGGCGGCCACCGCCCAGTTATGGCCGCTCCACGAGTACGAGCGCGGGGCGCCCAGCGCGCCCGACGCGGTGTCGTACCCCACGATGGCGCCATCCAGCTGATTGAAGTAGAGGACGCGACCGACGGCGCTGAGCGTGCTCCAAGACCCGACGCCCGCGTCCGTCGCGAAGAGGGCTTCGGCCTCCGCCTCGCCACAGGCCGCGACCGGCGGGGTGCCCGTCACGCGCGTAAGGGTGATCGTATCGATCGAGTTCTTCAACACGACCTCGTTCGTGGTGGGCTCCGCCGTGTAGTACGTGCCGGCCAGCAGTACCACGTCTCCAGGCAGAACGGAGTAGATGTGCTGGTTGCACACCGTGACGTCGCTGGCATCGAGGCGACTCAAGAAGGTGGCGGCGCCACCGGAGCCGGCACCGAACCTCAACGTCGTGGTGCCGCCGCTGCCGTAGCTCGTGCCTGGGCCGGGCGTGACCAGCCACAACCCTTCCAGATCAAGGTCGCTCTTCGGGGTCGGCGTTGGCGCCGGAGTGCTGCAGCTCACCAGGGTGAAGGCGACGAGCAGCGCCAACGTCGTCGCCTTGAAAGAAGTTCGGGTGGTCCTGCGCATACTCTCCTCCAGAGCCCGTCGTAAGGGCCGCCCGCACCGCGGGCGCGACCCGGCACCGCCCCGCGGCCGGTCCATGCGGTGGAACTTCCACCGGAGTATGCGGGGAGCGGGCGCGAACGTGGCGTGAGGAGACCCACAGCTCGTCGTTGACACCCCTGGAAGGCGCACATATACTTGCCTACGCTGACCGGACGGACGGTCCCGGACGCTGTTCTCCCTAGGAGCGCGCCGGGTCTCGGACGGGCGCAGGGAGCTGCCGCAGGGTTATGTTGTGCTTCAGCGGTTGACCGGAGGGTTGGCCGAGCGGTTGAAGGCGGCGGTCTTGAAAACCGTAGACGGGGTGACCCGTCCGGGGGTTCGAATCCCTCACCCTCCGCCAAGGTACGATCAGCAGGGCAACGTGGAGAGGTGGCCGAGCGGCTGAAGGCGCTCCCCTGCTAAGGGAGTATGGGGGCCAAAACCTCCATCGAGGGTTCAAATCCCTCCCTCTCCGCCAAACTAAGTCGCCTTCAGGGGCACCGGAAGCCGGTCTCGTGCAGACCGGCTCTCATGTTGGGTCAGTTACCGAAGCCCAGGGCATCACGTCCTGACGCTCGTCGGCCCTGCCGCCCTTGACGCGCTTGAGCTGCACCACCGCGATCATGCTCACGATCACGAGAAGCGCCCACGAGGAGAGCTTGTGGAGGCTCACCAGGTGCCAACCGTCCTCCTGGTGCGGGTACTGCCAGGCGCCGAAGTAGGTGGCGATGTTCTCGGCGAACCACACGAACACCCCGATCAACAGGAAGGCCAAGGGCAGGGGGATGCGCCGCTCCTTGGTCAGCGGCGTGAAGGCCACCCACGTGCGACCGAAGACCACCAGCACCGCCGCCACGAGCCAGAACCTGAGGTCGGGCAGGAAGTGGTTGGTGAAGAAGTTCAGGTAGATGAGCGCGCCGAGGGGCGCGACGAGACGAGCCCGCGGCCAGCAGAGGAACCGCAGCCGAAGCAACCGCCAGGCCTGGATCATGTAGCTCGCCACGCTGGCGTACATGAAGCCGCTGTAGAGGGGCACGCCCCACACCTTCGTCAGCGCCGCCTCGGGGTACGACCATGAGCCCGCGTGCGTCTTGAACAGCTCTAGGCCCAGCCCGAGCAGGTGGAAGAGGGTGATGACCTTCAGCTCGTCGCGCGTCTCGAGCCCGGTGGCGAGCATGACCGCCTGCATGACCAGGCAGGTGCACAGCATGAAGTCGTAGCGGGCGATGGGCAGCGGCACCAGCTGCGACAGGGCCAACATGGCGAACACGAACACCGGGAAGACGCAGGCCCGGGCGTTCTTCAGGCCGAAGTGGAGTAGTTCCAGAGCGTAGCCGCCGAGGCGGGCGACCGGAGCCGAACCGTCGAGGACCCTCACGATCGCGGCCGCAACACGCCCGACAACGCCAACACCAGCACCCCGGCGACGGGCACGACGAGCAGCGCCGTGCGCAGGTCGCTCGCGTCGGAGATCAGGCCGATGACCGGCGGGGAGAGCAGGAAGCCGAGGCGCATCAGCCACGTGAGCAGCGCCAGCCCGGTGCCGGGCCGCAGCCCGGGCAGCGCATCGGCGGCCTGCAACGCGGCGGGCACCAGCGTCGCGACGCCGAAGCCGGCGGCCGCGAAGCCGAGGAGCGTGCTCGGCACCGTGGGGAAAGCCAGGGCGGCGCCCATGCCGACCGCGGCGAGCAGACCGCCCAACCGGGCGACGGCGCGCTGGCCGAGGCGATCGACCGTGCCGTCGCCAAGCAACCGCCCCAGGAAGTGGAAGCCGACCAGGCTGATGTAGCCCAACGCCGCCAGGGCGCCCGGCGCGCCCAACGACTCGCGAAGGTACAGGCTCGACCAGCTGCCACCGACGTCCTCGACGGTGACGCCGGCGATGGCTATGAGCGCGAGCGCCACCACGGTCGGAGCGACACGCCGCAGGGCGGCCAAGCTGCCGGTAATCGAAGCCCCGTCCGTCTTCCCCGGACGCCCGCCCGCCTCGTCAGGACCAGGTAGGCATGACCGCAGCGCCATGAGCGCGACCGCCGAGAACAGCGCGCCAGTCAGCGACACGTGAGCCACCAGCGGCAGGCGCAGCGCGACGGCGCCGGCCGAGAGCAGGCCGCCCGCCACCGCGCCGAGCGACCAGATGGCGTGGAAGCCGTTGATGATCGAGCGCCTGTAACCGCGCTGCACCCGTAGACCGTGCGCGTTCTGCGCCACGTCGGTAACGGAGTCGAGCAGGCCGACCACGAAGAGGGCCAGGGCGAAAAACAGCGGTGTCGTCGAGAGTCCGACGGCCAGGATCGCCAGCGCCAACGCCACCGACCCGTAAGCCGCCAACCGGGCCGAGCCGAAGCGCCGGACGAGCGTCGCCGCGGCCAAGCCGGACAGCAGCGCGCCGACCGGCAGGGCGGCGATGGCGAGGCCGTAGGCCGCGTCGCTCAGGCGGAGGGCCGCCTTGATCTCTGGGTAACGCGGCAGGATGCTGGCGTACATGGCGCCGTTGCAGAAGAAGAGCGCCGAGACCGCGACCCTGGCGCGGTGGAGCACGGGGGCCCTGGCGTTATCGAGAGGCGTCGTCATGCGATCCGGTGCCGGCTCACGGCCTCGTCAGCGTACGCCAAGGGGCCGATCGGCTGCTGCCCTCGTACGCGTTCACGACCGACCTAGTTGCACAAGCGCCGCCCGCCCGTGATATCCTTTCGTGCCCAGGCCGCGAGGCCGGGTGACACGCGCCCGTAGCTCAGTTGGATAGAGCGTCTGACTACGGATCAGAAGGTCAGGAGTTCGAATCTTCTCGGGCGCACCACGAAAAGCACGATGGGAACGGCGCTTCTGAGGAGGCGCCGTTCGCCTTTAGGTGCTCCGGTAGCAGGTCGGTAGCAGAATGCACCGGGAATGACCCTTCTCGATCATTGACACCCTGGTTTACCGCGGGTAATCTTTCGGGCACCAGGGAGCTGGCCAGCGCGCCGCCCCCGGATCGAGGTGCTCGTGCGTCTGTCCGCTCTGCTCAATGTGCACTCGTACTACAGCCTCGGCGCTGGCACGGCCAGCCCCACGACGTTGGTCAGGCGCGCTGCCGAACTCGGCTACCGGTACCTGGCGCTTACGGACGACCTGAACGTCACGGGCGGCGTCGAGCTGTTCGAGGCTGCTCGCGAGCACGGCGTCCGGGCGTTGATCGGTGCGACCGTGCCGGTGAGCATCGACGGCACGCCTTACCCCATGGTGCTAATGGCCGCCTCACGCGCCGGCTACGGCACGCTCTGCACCCTCCTGAGCGTCGCCCATGTCCGCGAAGAGCGCGACGTGCCCCTACCCGTGCTGCTGGCCAACACCAAGGACGTGATCCTGCTCTCCGGCCCACGCGACGGCGTCGTGGCCGAACTGTTGGCCAAGCGCCGCGTGACGCAGCTCGAGGAGTTGCTCCGGCAGTTGCAGGGTGCGTTCCCTGAGCGGTTCTACGTGCAGCTCTTTCACGACCAGTACCGGTGGGATTCGCGGCGTGCTCGCGTCATCCGGCGGCTCGCGCAGAGCCTCGGCCTGCCTGTCGTCACCGCGCCCGAGGTCCGCTACGCCACAGAGGACGACTACCGCTTGTACGACGCGCTCACGTGCGCTCGCCTGGGCATCACGGTGGAGCAGCCGCACGCTAGGCGCCCGCAGAACTCCTGTCAGGCGCTAGCTAGTCCCGAGGAGGTCGTGGAGCGCCTGCCGTTCCCGGACGCGGTCCTTAACGCCGACTGGATCGCCGAGAGCGCGACCTTTCAGTTGCTGCCGGAGCGGCTCACGCCACCGAAGGCGCGTGTGCCGGGCGGTGAGGCGCCCGAACGTCACCTCGAGGAGCGCTGCTACGCCGCCCTCACCCGCCTCTACCCCGGCGACCGTCTAGTCGACGCTCGCGCGCGGTTCGAGGAGGAACTAGTCACCATCCGCAGCCTCGGCCTGGCGGATTTCTTCCTGGTGGCGGCCGAGGTGACCGACTACTGTCGGCGTCACGGGATCCTTGCGGCCGGTCGCGGGTCGGCCGCTGCAAGCGTCGTGTGCTACTTGCTTGGCATCACGATGATCGATCCGATCGAGCACGGCCTGCTGTTCGAGCGCTTCTTGCACACGGGCAAGACGAGCATGCCGGATGTGGATATCGACATCTCGTCTGCGCGGCGTGATGAGGTGTTGGCGTGGGTGGAGGAGCGTTTCGGGGCGGAGACGGAGGCGATGGTGTGCAACAAGATCACGTACCGCCTGCCGTTGGCCATCCAGGACCTCGGCCGCGCGCTGGGCATCCCGCCTGAGGTCCGCGACCTGCTCACCAAGGCGTTGGGTCGCGACTTCCGCGGCCTCCGACCGTCCGCCGCTGCGCGGGCGGACGTGGCGTTTCGTGAGGTGCTCGCCGCCGCGCCCGTCGTGGACGTGCTCCTCGGGCTCCTGACGAGCATGGAGCGCAAGCACGTCCGGCACTTGGCGCCGCACGCCGGCGGCGTGGTGCTGGCCCGCGACCCGCTCACCCACTACTCGCCGCTCGAACGCTCGAGTGGCGGTATCAAGCTGCTGCAGCTCGACAAGGACGACGCCGAGGCGATGGGCCTGATCAAGCTCGATCTGCTCGGCTTGCGCATGCTGGCGGCGCTCGAGCGGGCCCGCGAGGAGGTCGTGCGCATGGAGGGCGTGTGGCTCGACTTGGCGCGGCTGCCGGACGACGTGCGCGTGTGGGACCTCATCTGTGAGGGCGCCACCCTCGGCCTGTTCCAAGTCGAGAGTCCGAGCCAGCAGCACACGAGCCGTGCCATGCGCAGCCGTAACCTGCGTGATCTCGCGCATCAGGTGGCGCTCATCCGGCCCGGGCCTATCCAGTCGGGCACGGTGCACCCGTACTTGAAGCGGCGTCAGGGTCGCGAGAAGGTCACGTACTGGCACCCCAGCCTCGAGCCGATCCTGGCGAAGACGTACGGGGTGCTGCTCTTCCAGGAGGACGTGCTGCGCATCGCCGTGCACTTCGCCGGCATGACCTGGATCGAAGCGGACAAGTTCCGCAAGAAGGTGTCGTCCTGGACCGACCTGGCGGACATCGAGCCGGACCGGCAGGCGTTCATCGCGAGCGCGCAACGGTACGTCGGTGCCACCGCTGCGGAGGCGGAGCGGGTGTTCGATGCCGTGAAGGGCTTCCAGGGGTTCGGGTTCGCGGAGTCGCACGCCTGGGCGTTCGCCGTGCACGCCTACGCTAGCGGTTGGCTGCGCGTCAACTACCCGGCCGAGTACATGGCCGCCATCCTCAACGAGGAGCCCGGTATGTGGTCGCAGGCCACGAAGCGCCAGGAGGCACGCAACTGGGGCGTACCGTTTCTGCCCCTGGACGTGAACGCCTCGGGTGGGCATTACAGGTGCGAGCGCTGCGTCGTCGACGGCCAGCGCACCAAGGGCGTACGACCACCCCTCACCAGCATCACCGGCATCAGCACCGACACCGCCAGCAGCATCCTGCACGAGCGCCTCGTGCACGGACCGTACGCCAGCATCGACGATCTCGCCCGCCGCCGGCAGTTGCCACGCGAGCAGCTCGAACTACTCGTGCGCGCCGGGGCGTTCGACGCCCTGGGTGAACGCCGCGAGCAGCTCTACCGCGCCGGCAGCCTCGGCGAACTGCCATGGTCGGACACGCCGCGCATCCTGGACCCACTGCCAGAAACGCCCGAGCTTCCCAAGCTTGAGCTTGGTGAGCGGCTTACGTGGGATCACGCCACCATGCGCTACTCGACGCTGGAGATTCACGCGCTCGACTTGCTGCGTGACCAGCTCCGCGAGCTCGCCTGCCTGCCGCTGGCCAGCCTGCGCCGCAAGCCGTTACGGTCAGTCGTCAGGACCGCCGGGCTGGTCGTGAGCCGGCAGCGACCACAGACCGCCAACGGCTTCGCGTTCTACGTGCTCGAGGACGGTCCGACGCGCGCGCAGCTCATCATCTCCCCCGAACTGTGGGAGACGCACCGCACGCTCCTACGTGACGCGGCGCTGATCGTCGCCGACGCCACCGTGGAGGACACCGGCCACCAACTCACGCTCAAAGCCCAGACGCTAGCGCAACTGGACTCACCAGTCACCGTGCACGGCTACGAGTTCGGCTAACCAGGAGGAGCACATGACCCGACCAGCAACCCACACCCGCTTCGAGAACGACCTTGCGCACACGATCCTGATGGACGCGCTACTCACGACCGCCGGCGTCACCGGCGACCAGCACGACACCCTCTACCAGGCGTGGATGCGGGCGGTCTGCACGCAGCAGCTGTACCTCTCGCACGCCGGCCGCTTCGATCGCCTGACGGGCGACGAGATCACGGAGGTAGTCGAGGCGTGCCGGTTCGCGCTGGCCGACTGCCAGGAGGCGGCTAGGTCGCTCGACTCGGGCGACGGCACCGGCCCGACCGACTGGTGGCTCGGCAGCGCAGCGCCGTCGTTCGCGTTCGAGCGGTTCGCCGCCTGGTTCGCGGACGCGCTCGCTCAGCTGAGGGGCGCGGTACCTGGTCTGGCCGTGGGCGATCCCTACGAGGCGCGAGTAGAGCCGATGAGCGAGATGCCGTAGAGGTTGATTCGACGTCCACGTGTCGACTGTCAAAGGATTAACGGAAACCGGGCAGAAATGTAAAGGCTGAACTAGTTGGGACTTCCCGCCCCGCCACTAGCCCATACCCGCCCGCCCTGGCCTCGTGCCGGCTCTGCCCCCGGCTGGTCGAGTACCGCGAGCGCGTCGCGCGGGAGAAGCGCCGCGCCTACCGCGACGCGCAGTACTGGGGTGCGCCCGTGCCCGGCTTCGGCGACCCGGACGCCAAGCTCGTCCTCGTCGGCCTGGCGCCCGGCGCCCACGGGAGCAACCGCACAGGGCGCATGTTCACCGGCGACGCTTCGGGCGGCTTCCTCTACCCAGCCCTGCACCGCGCCGGGCTGGCGTCGCAGCCGGCGGCCACCGCGCGAGACGACGGGCTCACGCTCACGGGCGTGTGGATCACCGCGGCCATGCGCTGCGTCCCGCCCGGCAACAAGCCGGAGCGCGACGAGCTGGTCGACTGCCGGCGCTGGCTGGCCCATGACCTCGATGGCCTGAGCTCGGCCCGCGTGGCGCTGGCCATCGGCAAGATCGGGCACGACGCCGCGCTCTCGGTATGGCGCTCCCGCGGCTTGCGCACCACTTTGGCGGCCCATCCGTTCGCCCATGGGGCGGTGCATGAGCTGGGAGGGTTGCCAGGCGGGCAGGCGAGCGGCGCCCTCACCCTCATCGACAGCTATCACGTCAGCTTCCAGAACACCAACACAGGCAGGCTCACGCCGGCGATGTTCGACGACGTGCTCGGCCAGGCCAAAGCGCTAGCCGGACTTTGAGCGCAGGTTCAGGGCTCGCCCGGACCCGAACGCGGTGCCTCGGACCTCGCCTCTGCCTGCCCCGTGGCCCAGACCACCTGGCTGAGCAGACCGCGGAAAGCCGCGACCTCATGCGCCGTCGGCTCGGCGCGGTCGACGAGCCCGCGGTACACGCGCAGCATGCCAGGCGCACGGCGATCGTCCGTGTAGCCGATCCGCAGCATGGTCTCCTCCAGTTGAGCGTAGAAGCGCTCGAGCTGGTCGCGGCTGGCGGGCGTGTGCCTGGGGTCGCCGGACTCGCCGTCCCCGGCAAGCGCGGGCGCCTCGGGGCGCCCGCCGGCCTGCGCGTACTCGTACGCGACTACCAGAACGGCCTGGGCGAGGTTGAGCGAGGCGAAGTCCACGGTCGGGATCACGATCTGCGCCTGACAACGTGTGAGCTCCTCGTTGGCCAGCCCATGGTCCTCCGGGCCGAAGACGACGGCGGTGTCGCCACCGAGCTTCGCGGCGGCGGCCCGCGGCGTGATGACCTGGTAGTTCTCGGCCTTGCGTGGTCGCGCGCTCGTCCCGAAGGCGAGGGTGACGTCCGCGAGGGCCTCGTCGAGCGTGCCGACCTGGGTGACGCCCTTCAGCACGGGCTCCGCGTGGGTGGCGAGGTCGTACGACCGGTGATCGACGCGGCACCGCGGCGCCACGAGCCACAGGTCGTGCAGCCCGAAGTTGAACATGGCCCTCGCGGCCGCGCCGATGTTCGCGGACTCCTTCGTGCGCACGAGCACGACCCTAGGCCCGGCACGGTTGTCGGCGCCCTCGGAAGGTACTGCGTTCATCCGGTCAGCATAACCAGGCGTGCGGAACGACGACTCCCCGAAGCGACGCCGCGTCATCGGCCTCACGCCCGCGCCAGGACGTCTGCTGGGCATGCATATAGCGAGAACCGGCAGGTCGAAACCCGCCGGTTCTCGCGAAAGCGACCCTTCACGGGCCGCCCGTTCGTCAGTACCGCTTTACTGGGCCTTGCCCTGCTGCAACGAGATGATGCGCTTGGCGAGGCGCGACTTGCGGCGCGCGGCCGTGTTGGCGTGCAGCGTGGACGACTTGATGGCGCGGTCGACCAAGCCCTGAACGACCTTCTGGTACTTGGCGGCGGCGGTGAAGTCACCGGATTCCGCGGCGGCGACAGCCTTCTTGGTGAAGGTGCGGATGGTGCTCTTCTTGGCCCGGTTGGCGAGGCGCCGTTCTTCGGACTGGCGGTGGCGCTTCATCGCGGATGCGTTCTGTGACACGTTGCTCCTCGTTCTTCCTTTTACGCATGGGCTGTTCCGCCCCTGCTTGGCGCTTTGGAATCCTTTGGGTCCCGGCCGGGCCCCGCGCCCTCATCGCCTTGGCCCGCAGCGGACTCCGTCCGCGACGAACCCTCGGCTCGAGGTGCCGATAGCCTGGCGATGCTAGCACATCGGCACGGTCCACTCAAGAAGCGCGCGCTGTCTCGCTTACTGATAGGGTCTTGATGATGCTCGACTTGGGGACCGCGATCGCGCTCATCCGCGACACCCTCCTCCTGCGGCCGGGCACCACCGAGCTCCTCCGCCTGGGAGGCGGCGCTTTACGGCTGGCCTTCTACGTCCTCCTCGCGGCCGGCCTCTCGGAGGCCGTGGGCGAGAGCGTAGTGCTCTTCGTCAACCGGGTCTCGCCGCGGCGCTTCGCCATCTCGCTCCTGATCTCGGCCTTGATCTTCGCGTTCGGTTACCTCTTCTTCGCCCTCTCCGTCTACCTGCTGGCGCGGTACGCCCTTCGCATCGAAGTACCCTTCTCGTTCGTGGCTGGCATGGTCGCGCTCGGCCAGGCGCCGCGCCTCTTCGGCTACCTCTCGTTCATCCCGTACCTGGGGCTGCCCATCTCCGTGCTGCTCTGGATCTGGAGCGTGGTGGCCACGATCGTCGGCGTGGCCGAAGGCCTGAGCTTGGCGCCCCTCGAGGCGCTGCTGACCGTAGCGCTCGGCGCGCTCATCCTCGTCAGCGCCCAGCGCACCGTCGGTCGGCCCCTCATCGCCCTAGCCAGGCTGGCGCGCAAGCAGGCCGCCGGAGTGCCGCTCGTGACCAACAGGCACCAGTGGCTCGAGCTCATCGACTCGGCGCCCGAACCGGGCCTCGCCGAGCCGCGCGCAAGAACCAGGCGGCGGCCCGGCGGCAAGGCGGGCGGGGCCGCGTGATCGCGCTCATCATCGCCGTCGCGATCGGGGCGCTGACCTTGTCGCTGCTCCTCTCGCCCATCGAGACGCTGGGCTGGTGGGCGGGCTGGTACGGCGAAGGTCTCGAGCACCCGCACGAGGCCAGTCACGCCGCGTACCGCCGGATCGGCGGTGACAAGGAGCCGCGGCAGTTCGTCGTGTACCTGGACGGCATCGCCAAGGTGGGCGCCGAGAACTACGACGACGTCCAGGGGCTCCTCGACCGATTGGACGACGCGTTGCCGCACGCGGTCATCCTCGGCGACCTCATGCCCTACTCCGTGCGCAACGTCGGGCTGCTCGACGAACGCCCGTTAGCGCGCTTCTGGCGGCGCATGTTCGAGTACAAGCTCGCCGGCAAGCATTCGCTCTTGGCGTTCAGCATCAACATCCGCAACCTCTTCCAGGTCCTGGTGGCCGCCGATCAGCGCTACGGCTCCGTCTACGGGCGCGGCGAGGCCCAGGTCATCCTGACCTCGCTACTGCGGGCGGGGTACGTGCCTGGCAGCGGCGTGCCCATAACGATCCTCGGCTACAGCGGGGGCGTCCAGATCGGCATAGTCGCCGCGCGCTTCCTGAAGCGCGCGCTCGACGCCCCGCTCACGGTCGTCTCGCTCGCGGGCGTCATGGCGAGCGACGCCGGGCTCGACGCGCTCGACCGCCTCTACCACCTGCAGAGCCCCATCGACCGCGTCCCGCTGTACGGGCGCGTCCTGTTCCCCGGACGGTGGCCGATAGCGCGCGGCTCACACTGGAACAGGCTGCGGCGCGACGGGCGCCTCGTGAACGTGGCGCTGGGACCCATGCGCCACAACGGACCGGACAGCTACCTTGACGACGAGGCCTTCGCGAACGGCGACGACGTTGACAACCAGACGGCCACCGCGGCGGCCATCGGCGCCATCCTGCGGGAGGTCGACGGGTCGGCGACCGGCGCGGCTCGGAGCTAGGTGTGGACCGGCCGGGCGAGTCGGGCGGTCAGCGCACCCACAGGCGCGATCCAGGACGTCGCGGTCGACGCCTCGTCGCGGGCCCGGCGGCAAGCGCGTCTCCGAGCGCGATGTCGGCCATCCGACATGTGCTGGGCGGCGATGTCGTAGAGTGGCTACGCGCTTTCCGCTTGCCCTGAACTTTCCTGGCTCGTGGTTGGCCAGGAAGGATACACACAACAGCATGCAAAACCAAGATTCGTTCGACGGGTTCGACTTGGACCCGCGGGTAGGCCTCGGCGTGCGCGCCGCGGGCTACACGAAGCCCACGCCCATCCAGCAGCAGACGATCGCCGAGGCCATGGCCGGCCGCCACGTGCTCGGCCTCGCCCAGACGGGCACCGGCAAGACCGCCGCCTTCGTCCTCCCGATCCTCCACCGGTTGCTCCTCGGCACCGGTCCCGTCGGCTCCCTGGGCGCCCGCCACGGCGGCGGGGGCAAGCGCCGCACCGTGCGCGCCCTCGTCGTCGCCCCCACGCGCGAGCTCGCGGAGCAGATCAACGATGAGTTCCGCACCCTCGGTCAGGCGACCGGCCTGCGCAGCGCCACCGTTTACGGCGGCGTAGGCTTCCAGCCGCAGGTCGACGCGCTCCGCGGCAGGGCCGACATCATCGTCGCCTGCCCCGGCAGGCTCCTCGACCACATGCAGCGGGGCAACGCCGACCTCACGCAGGTCGAGGCGCTCGTCCTCGACGAGGCCGACCACATGTTCGACATGGGCTTCCTGCCGTCCGTCAGGCAGATCCTCAAGGCCGTTCCCGTAGAGGCCCAGCGGCTCCTCTTCTCCGCCACCATGCCCCAGGAGATCGCGCACCTCGCCGACGACCTCCTCACGGACCCGCTCAAGGTCGAGATCAGCCGCGTCGCCCCGGCGGAGACCATCGACCACGCGCTCATCCCGGTGGACGAGGCCGCGAAGACGGACCTCCTCCTCAAGATGCTCAAGGGCAAGGACCTCCGCTCCGTCCTCGTCTTCACCCGCACGAAGCACCGCGCCAAGCGCCTGGCCGCCACGCTCGACAAGGCGAACCACTTCGTCGCCGAGCTGCAGGGCAACCTCTCGCAGCGGCGTAGGCAGGAAGCGCTGGACGGCTTCAAGGACGGCACGTACCACGTGCTCGTCGCCACCGACATCGCGGCTCGCGGCATCGACGTCGCCCGCGTGTCGCACGTCATCAACTACGACTTCCCCGACACGCCCGAGGCCTACACGCACCGCATCGGCCGCACCGGTCGGGCCGAGCGCAGCGGCGAGGCGCTCACGTTCGTCACCATCAACGACCTCGACAACGTGCGCCAGCTCGAGCGGAGGTTGCACATGCGCATCGAACGGCGGCCCGTGGACGGCTACGCCGGCCCGGTGGCCGAGCTCGAGGCCCTCGACAGCAAGCGCGAGGGTTCCGGCGCCCGCGGTGGCAGCGCCGGCAGCGCCCGCGGTGGCAGCGTAGGCGGCGACCGCCGCGGCGGCAACAGGCGGCGCTCCGGCAGCGGCAGCAGCCGCGGCCCGCGCGGCCAGCAGGCCAGCGCCGGCTCACCCGCCGGCCAGCGCCCGCCTTCCGGCGGCGCGCAAAGCGGTGAGCGCTCACGGGCCTCCAACGGCCGAGGCGAAGGCCGCTCCGGCCAGTCCCAGCCGCAAGGCGGGCAGGCGAGGCGCCCGCAGCACGAACGTCAGCAGCGAGCGGACGACCGGGGCGGCGAGCGGGGCGGAGCGAGCGGTCGGCCGCCGCAGCACCGGCGCAACGGTCCGCGCAGGCAGGAAGCCGTCCGCCAGGACTGAGGCGCGAAGGCGACCACCGGGCCGGCACCCAACAGACCTAGGCCCGGTCCGCTAGTTCGCGGTCCCGCTGCCGAGCGATGCTCGCAGGCGGGACCTTCTCATGCACACAGCCGTCGAGCCCGAAGCCAAGCGACCCGCGGGGCGGAATCCGGCGCCGGATTCCCCGAGCCCTTACCAGCGTGCCGTCTTCGAGCACGTGGAGAAGACGCGGCGCAACGGGCTGGTCATGGCCACCGCCGGGAGCGGCAAGACGACCACGCTCGTCGGCGTCGCACGCCGCCTGCCGCCGGGTACGAGGGCCTGCTTCCTCGCCTTCAACCGCTCGACGGCCGCCGAGCTGCGGGCGCGCCTCCCGCCCGGCGTCGAGGCCACCACTATCCACGCCCTCGGGCGCGCCGCGTTGGTGCGGAGCCATCCGGCGGTGGCCAACCGGCCGCCTGCCGTCACCAAGTACCGGAGGCTCGCCCTCGTGCTGCTCGAGGCGCGCGCGCCCGAGCTCGCGTCCGGGACGGTGGCCGACTTCCTGGCCACGCTGGCCGACTTCGCCCGGATCGAGCTGGTCGAGCCGACGGACGCGGCCGCCCTCATGGCCCTCGCGACGCGCTACGGCTTGGAGAGCCCGGTGCCGCAGGCCACGCTGCCGGACCTGGTAGGGCTGCTGGCTCCGCTCCTGGCGGAGGGGAGGCACGCGGCGGCGAGCGGCGAGGTCGACTTCACGGACATGGTCTACCTGCCCGCCACGGACCGTCACCCGCTCGAGCGCTACGACTTCGCCTGCGTCGACGAGGCGCAGGACCTGAGCAGGATGAGCCTGGAGCTCGTCCTGCGCCTCGTCGACGAGGGCGCGCGGGCGCTCTTCGTCGGCGACCCGCGCCAGGCCATCTACGCCTTCGCGGGCGCGGACCGCCGTTCACTCGAGCGGGTCGGGGAGCGTACGGGCGCCACCGTGCTGCCGCTCTCCGTCTCGTACCGCTGCCCGGTCAGGCACGTCATGCTCGCCCGCCGCTTCGCGCCCGAGATGGAGCCCGCTCCGGGTGCGGGGCCGGGGACCGTGCGCTTCGGCATCGAGGGCGACCTGGCCCGCGGTGCGAGGCCCGGCGATCTGGTGCTGAGCCGCGTCAACGCGCCGCTGCTACGCGCCGCCCTGGCGCTCGCCGAGGCCGGGGTGCCGGCGCGCGTCCTGGGCGAGGAGATCGTCGACGCGGTCCTGGAGTTGGCGCGGACCGTGTTCGGCGGCGCCGAGCGCCTGCCGGCCGCCGCCGTGAGCCTGGTCGAGCGACACGCTAGCGAGGAAGCCGCGCACCTCGAGCGGCAGCTCCTCACGAGCTCGGCGTTGCCGGCGCGCCTGACCGACAGCGCGGACGCGCACCACGCCCTCGCGCTACTGCTGCGGGCTGGGCAGGAGCGGCGTGCCGAGCGCCGGTTGACGTCGCTGCTGCGGCCACCGTCCTTGACGTTCGCGGAGCTCGAGGCGTTGGCGCACGACCTCCTCGCACGCGAGGGCGTCCGCGACGGCGTGCTCCTCTCCACCATCCATAAGGCGAAGGGGCGCGAAGCGGAGCGGGTGCTCCTCCTGCGCCCCGAGAGCCTCGGCATCGCCGGGAAGGACGCAGCCGACGAGGAAGCCGAGGCCAACGTCCTGTTCGTGGCGCTCACCCGCGCCAAGCGCGAGTACGTCTTCCTGGAGGCGCGCCGGGGAGCGGTGGCGGAGCGGTTGAGGCGCCAAGCCAGGACCCCGCCGACCAGCGAGCTGGAGCGGCGGTGGAACGGCGTGCTGAAGCTGGCCGGCGCGATGGCGCGGTCCGGTGGACGTTCGGCTAGACGACCTTCTGCCTTGGCGGCAGCACGGCGACGGTCTTACGGATCGTGAAGGTGGTCGTCGAGAAGAGCCAGAAGCCCGAACGCCAGAGCGCTACGAGCTCCAACCCCTGACGCTCCACCCACGCCGGCACCTCGTAGGGCGCGAAGCGGTCGCGCGTGGCGACCTCGAGGACGTCGCCCAACGGCATCTCCGCGAGCCTCTGCTTCACGCGCAGGAGGCCGAGCGAGCAGGGCGAGCCCCGGTTGTCCAGTTTGTGGACGGCACCTTCCCCGGCCGGACCCGCCACCGGCCGCTCCGGTGCCTCCCGGCCGCCAGACCGCCGCTCCACTGCCCCGCCCGCCCTCATCGGCCGACCGGCTCGAGGTCCTCGAGGTTGCAGACGCCGCGAACGGGCGAGCACGCCCGGTAGAGCGGGCACGTGATGAAGATGACGACCAGCGCGAGGATGAGCACGAGCTTGAGGGGCACGAGGAGGCCGAGACCGGCCTGCCAGAACGGGCTCGTGACGCCCCCGTAGCGCAGAGCCATCCACACGCCCGTGAGGATGACCGTCGGCAGGGCGGTCCGCACGACCCACCTGAAGCGCTCGAGCTGGCGCGCGCCGGCGACGACGGCATCGAGGTTGGCGTTGCGCCGCCCGGACGGCACGGCGGCGCCGAGGTTGAAGAGCGCGCCCCCGAGCCAGGCGGCGAACGCCCAGAGGTGCACGGTCCTGATCGCGGCCAAGGGGGCGAGGCCCGCGCTGTCCGACCAGCCCCAGAGCGCGAGGCCCGCCAGGCCGAGGGAGAACGCGGCGAACGCCGCGGACCGGCGCTCGTGCGTTCCGAGGACGGCCAGGGCCGTCGCCAGGCTGATGGTCGTTAGCGCCGCTGCCTGCCACGGGCTCAGGTAGGCGACGAACCAGGGTGCCGGAGCTCCAACCAGGAGCAGCGGGACGAGGAAACGGCGCAGCACGCCGACCTGCCCCAGGAGGTCACGGAAGAGCGCGCCGACGTGCTCGTCGCTCAGGCCGCTCTCCGAGCGCCGCAGGTAGAAGAGGCGCCACGCCAGCATGCCGGACGCCAGGGCGAGACCCCAGAAGTGGAGCCACCGCCACACGAGCCCCACGCCCTCGAGACCGTGGAGCCTACCCGTGAAGTAGACGCCCACGAGCGAGGCCACCGAGATGAGGAAGAAGGCGGCTTTGGGGAGGAGCGGCGTCTCGGTCCTGACCTCGACGCTCGCGTTCGCGAGGCGCGCCGCCACGTTACTCGCGACAGCGGGGACGGTCGGTACGGGCAGGTCTGCCATGTCAAGCGCAGATTAATCCCGAGCCGACTACTACGCTTTGACCCTGGTCAACCTGGGCGGCGGCTTGGCGGCGATATCATCGTCCTCATGCCCCTGCATGGCGAGTTCAAACAACCCGGCGGCAAGCTGGTGGTGGTAGATCTGGAACTGAGCGACGGGCGCCTGACTGATGTCCACGTCAGCGGTGACTTCTTCCTCGAGCCCCCCGAGGCGCTCGACGACATCGTGGCCGCGCTGACCGGCGCCCCCGCCGAGGCGGGCGAGGACGACCTGGCCGCCCGCATAGACGGCAAGCTGGGACCCGACGTCATGCTGATGGGGTTCGACGCGCGCGGGGTCGCGGTGGCGGTCCGGCGCGCCGTGACGGACGGCAGCCCGCGGGAGCGCCTATGAGCGTCGAGGCCGACCGCTTCACCCGCTTCCGCCACCGCTGGAACGAGTTCGACTGGCAGCTGATCCGCACGGGCCCGCAAGCGCCCGAGCTCCACATGGCGCTCGACGAGGTGCTCACCTACGAGGTCGGCGCCGGGCATAGGCGGCCCACGCTGAGGATCTGGGAGTGGGCAGGCAACGCCGTCATCCTCGGGCGCTTCCAGTCCGTGCGCAACGAGGTGGACCCTGAAGGCGCGGCCAGGCACGACATCGCCGTCATGCGCCGCATCACGGGCGGCGGGGCCATGTTCATCGAGCCGCAGAACACCATCACCTACTCGCTCTACGCGCCCGACTCGCTCGTGAAGGGCATGTCGTTCATCGACTCCTACGCGTTCATGGACGAGTGGGTCATCCAGGGCCTGCGCTCGCTCGGTGTGGAGGCGGAGTACGTGCCCATCAACGACATCTCCTCCGCCGCCGGCAAGATCGGCGGGGCCGCCCAGACGCGGCGCGGCGGGGCGGTGCTGCACCACGTGACCATGGCGTACGACATGAACCCGGCGAAGATGCTCGAGGTCTTGCGCATCGGCCGGGAGAAGCTGTCGGACAAGGGCAGCGTGAGCGCCAACAAGCGCGTGGCCCCTCTCAGGCAGCAGACGCAGCTGCCGCGCCAGGTCGTGATCGATCGGCTCGTGGAGACCTTCGCCGGTCTTCGCGGGCTCAGGGAGGACGAGATCACGCCTGCCGAACTGGCGCAGGCCGAGGCGCTCGCCAAGGAGAAGTTCCTGGCCGACGAGTGGCGGTACCTGCTGCCCTGAGGCGCAGAGCTACTGGCGCCGACCCTCACCCGCTGCTCTCGGCATGCCGAGACCCGGCCCGGACCCGCAGTCGCGTGGCAGACGGTAGCGGGTCCACTGGACCTGGTAGCAGGCTCGCGGTGCCGGCCAGTCGGGTAGGCTGAACGCCACGTGCCTACCCCGCAGCAGGCGAGTGATCCTTTGCCTCACCGCTGGCGCGGCCTGACCACGCTTCTGGCCGCGAACGGTCTGGCGTGGACGGGCACCCGGCTGGCGTCACTGGCGGTCCCCTGGTTCGTGCTCAGCACGACCGGCAGTGCCCTGCAGACCGGCATGGTGGTCTTCGCGCAGATGGCGCCGTACGTGCTGGCGCAGGCCCTCTCCGGACCGCTGATCGACCGCGTCGGGCCCAAGCGGATCAGCGTCCTCGGCGACGCGCTCGTCGCGCTCGCGATGGGGGCGATACCGCTGCTGCACGCGTCGGACCTGCTGAGCCTGCCCCTCCTGATGCTGCTGCTCGCCCTAGCGGGGGCCGCGGAGGGACCGGCCAACTCCGCGAAGAGCGTGTTCGTTCCCGACGTGACCAGCCGCGCCGGGGTTCCGCTCGAGCGGACGACGGGGCTGATAGCCACCGTCGAGCGGACCGCGTCGACGTTGGGGCCCGCCATCGGTGGGGTCCTCATCGGCATCTGGGGCGGCTCCGGGACCCTCGCCGTCACGGCCGTCCTCGCCGCCGTGAGCGCCTGCATCACGGCCGCCGGCCTGCCCGACTCCAGGAGCGAAGGCGGCGCCGCTCCAGCGCTCGGGTACTTCGCGCGGCTCAAGCAAGGGTTCGACTTCATCCGCCGCGACTCGCTGCTCCTGGCGATCTACGGGATGGTCGCGATCACCAATCTGCTCGACGGGGCCATGTTCTCGATCCTGATGCCGCTATGGGTCATGGACCGCGGCCTCGGCCCCGAGTTCCTCGGCCTGCTCGCCGCGGTGCTCAGCGGCGCCTCGATAGCTTCGAGCCTCGTCGCGGCCGCGTGGGGCCACCGGCTCCCCCGCCGGCTCGTGTACTTGGTGGGCTTCATCCTCGCCGGCGCGCCACGCTTCTTCGTGCTGGCCCTCGGAGCCGGCGTCCCCGCCATCCTCTCCACCTACCTGATAGCCGGCCTGGGCAGCGGCTTCCTGAACCCGATCATCGGCGCGCTGCAGTTCGAGCGCATCCCACGGAACATGCTCGGCACCGTGCGTGGGCTAGGGACGTCGATGTCCTGGGCGGGCATCCCGTTCGGCGGCCTGGTGGGCGGGTCGTTGGTGACGGCCTTCGGGCTGGTCAACTCGCTGCTGACCGCCGGCGCTGCCTACTTCGTGACCACGACGCTGCCGGGGCTGCTGCCGCAGTGGGCGGCGATGCGTGATCGGAAGGCGCCACTAGCCGATTGAAGCTGTGAGGCGTGACCGGCTCACCCGTTCCAGCGGGCAGTGCCTTCGGTCGCGCACGGCGCCCTCGGCGGTGCTAGGTTGTGCCATGTCCACGACGAAGCGTAAGCCACCTACGGATCAGGCGACCACCGACGACGCGTCCGTGACCGTCCGGCCGGCCAACGAGGCGTCGTGGGAGGACCTGCAGACGGTCTTCACCGAGGGCGGGGACGCATCCGGCTGCCAGTGTCAATGGTTCAAGCTGTCGCGCACGGAGTGGCGGTCAACGCCCCGTGCCGAACGAGCCGCCGACCTGAGGCGCCAGACGGCTTGCGGCCACCCGGAGGCCACGCACACCACCGGCCTGGTCGCCTACCTGGGTGAAGAGCCCGTCGGTTGGTGCGCCGTCGAGCCGCGCACGGCCTACCCCCGCCTGCAGACGGCGCGCGTACCTTGGGCCGGCCGCGACGAGGTCAAGTCCGACGCCAGCGTCTGGGCCATCACCTGCTTCGTCACTCGCCACGGCTTCCGCAACCAGGGCGTGAGCCGGGCCTTGGCGCGCGCCGCGGTGGAGTACGCGCGAGCCCACGGCGCCAGCGCCGTCGAAGGCTACGCGCGGCACACGACCCCCGGCGCCAAGCAGCCCGCCGGCCCACTGTTCGTGGGAACGCCGAGCATCTTCGCTTCCGCCGGGCTCACGGAGGTGAGTAGGCCGACGCCTGGGCGGGTCGTCATGCGGATCGATCTCGTGGGGTGAGGGCTAGGAAAGGCCAGCTCGGCAGCGACTCGATCGAGCGGGTAGCGATGGACCCTTGGAGACGACCCGCCACCAGCGGTGCCCGAGCATCGCGATCCATGCCTTATCCTCCACTCGATGTCAGACGATGGAGGGTTCTACGACCACGACGGCGTAGCCAGCACCTATCTCGAGCACCGGCAGCGTCCCGACAACCCCAACGACGCCATCGAACGCCCGACCTTCCTCGGGCTTGTCGGCGGCCTGAGCGGACTCGACATCATCGACCTCGGCTTTGGCGCCACCGCCTTCGGTCGCGAAGCGCTCGAAGCAGGCGCACGCTCGTACCTGGGCATCGAGGTGTCCGAGCGCATGGCCGACCTCGCTCGGCACAACCTGGAGGGTCTTGCCGGTCGGGTCGATCATCAGGCCATCGAGGAGTGGAGCGCCGAGGCCGCCGGCGCCGACCTGGTGACGTCCCGGCTCGCACTCAACTACGTCGAGGATCTCGATGGTGTGTTCCGGCAGGTACGAAAGGCGCTGCGCCCGAGCGGGCGGCTGGTGGTGTCGGTAGAGCACCCCGTCATCACGTCGAGCTTCGCCAGCCTTGCCGACGGACGCCGCACTTCCTGGCTGGTCGACGACTACTTCCGCACCGGCGCGCGGCCACACCAGTGGCTGGGTCGAGAAGTGGTCAAGTACCACCACACGCTGAACGACTGGCTGGACCTCATCGAGAACAGTGGCCTACGGCTCGAGAGGCTTCGCGAATCCCATCCGGCAAGAGAGAACTTCCAGAGCGAGCAGGAGTACGAGCGGCGCTTGCGCATCCCGCTGTTCCTGTTCCTAGTGGCGCGCAAGGCGGCTCAACCAGAAGCTCGGCTACCAGGTGGAGCCTGAGTGGGTGACCTTCATCGCCCGGCTCGCTACCGACCCCTGATCGGCAGGTGCCGACCAAGCGCTCCGGACGGCTAGAACCGGAGACCGACTAGACCCGCGGCCGCCAACCCTTCACCACCCCGCCGAGCAGGTTCCACATGTGCCAGATCGGCCTGGGCCATTCTTACACCGGCGTCCTCTACCCTCGTGTAGACATGACGCTAGAACTTAGAACAGACAAGCGATGAATCACGAAGTTTCAGGCAAGCCCCGAAGATGATCTGAGAGCACAACCCGGAACTTGAAGTGAGGATTTCCTACTCTCGAAGGCACCCGACCAATCAACGCCCGCGAAGGCAAGCGGTTCCAGGGCGAGAGAAACACCAGGTGTTTCTCTGCTTCGCCGTGAAACACAGCGAAGCAGCGATCGGCGTGGCCTCGCGACCGTCGTCATCCAGACATCATCCACGACCTAAGGGTGGAGAAGGGACTCGCCGTACTCCAGGAGCGCGCCTTTCATGATCGGGACCTGCTCGCGAACGAACTTCTGATGGATGCCGTAGTCCTGGTGAGTGTTTCGCACCAGCGCCTTGAACGCTGGTGAGTCACGTACGTCTCGCTGCATTAGCTCTCCCCAGATCCAGGCGGCAGCGTGTGCGCTACGTACGTTTTGTCGGCCGACATGTACGCCGGCGCGCTTGCAGATGTCCCGCCACTCGGCTTCGGGGACATTTGTGAAGCCGGCAAGGCGAGCACCGCGCTCCCTAAAGTCCACCCTCGCTTCGTTGCGGCCCAATGCCGCCGCAGAGGCTGTGAGGCGCTCCTCGAAGGCGGCCGCATGCTCACCGGCCCGCACCCGTTGTAATGCCGCCGAAACGCCGCCTCTGATGTTCCGTTCGTCGATGCCGATCAGCGCGCCGATCTGAGCCCTCGGCATGCTCAAAACGAGCTCGAGTAGCGCCACGGAGACCGCAGCGCGCCCGGTGGGCGCAGAGACGCCAAGCGCCTGGAAGAACCGTTCGAAGTGAACGTCGTACTGGTCCCGCCAGAAGAGCTGCGGCACGTGCGCGGGCCCGAACCCGTACCCTCCTTCCATGCCGTGGCGCTCCAGGATCTCCGGGCTGGCCCAGTACACGAACCCGTCCAGTTCACCGCCGTCGGCGAGGTACTGCACGTAAAGCGCCATCATGGCCGCGAACTCCGCCGTGGCGGAGTTCGCGAAGCGGAGGTAGGTCTCGCGCGAGGCCCCTTCGTTCCCTGTACGGAAGCGCAACGCAGGAGCGCCGCGCCAATCGCTGCCCGTCAACTGCTCCCACGCCATCGTTGCGGCGAACTCGTCTCGACCGCCCGCTAGACCGGGGTTCATGGTCGCCCGCTTGGCGATGAAGGCCCAGTCCACCGGCGGGACGCACGTGAAGGTGGCGAAGCGCGTCCGGCGCTGGGCATAGTCCACTAGCCGCTCGCTCGTCGACAGCGCTTCAGCCACGGCGTGCAGTTCAGCGAACGCCTCAAGGGCCGCGCCCCGTTCTCGTAACAGGAAGATGGCCTTATCGACACCGCCGCGAACGGCGCTTCTTTCTACTCCGAGCGCTTTGAGCCCTTCCGCGCGCGAACCGTCGACCACCAGCTCCGCAAGAAGGACTGACAGGGTTAGCCGTACGGTCTCCTCCCTGAGAGCCAGGCCTTCGAAGAACTTCCGGAACCGGGAGTCGTATTCGTCGCGGCAGAAGAGCTGGGGGATGTGCCGCGGTTCAAACGCGTAGCTGCCTTTGGAGCCCGTCTGGGCGGGGCGACGTGGGTCGAACAGGTACTCGCGCTTCGTGTCGAACGTGAGCGAATACAGTTGCATGAAGAACGGCGGCAATCCCAGCCGGGTGATGAAGCTCGAGGTCCCGCCGCCACGTGCGCTACCCATCTCGAGCAAGGGCGCCATTCTGTGAGCGGCCTCCATGACCGATCCAGCATCGAGGTACGCGGTGGCTGCGCTCAGCAGCCCGCCCATCAAGGCGGGGTCGGCTGGTGCGAAGGCAGTCATCTTCTGCGGCGCGATGCGTCGCTTCTCGCCGGCCTGGGCGGCGACCTCCTTGCTTCGCTGCAGCCTAGCGAGAGTCGCATCCCGCGTGTCGAACCAGCGCTCCAGGCTCTCTTTCACCTCGCGTGGCGCTGTCTCTCCGACCAGGCTCGACACATCCTTGGCCGATGCCGCGTACATGATCAACGCCACCGTTCCGCGCAGCACGCGGAAGAACTCTGGCGCCGCCACCGTGGTACCCGCCAGCGTCGCCGAGCCCGCCTCCAAGACCTCGTCGATCCGAGCCTGTACCCGGGATAGCTCCGACCCGGGTTGTACTGGTACGACGTCGACCGTCCTGAGGTCGTGCCTACACTGGCCCGCTCTTACGCCGCGCTTGCCGCTCGAGGGGCCCGTGTTCGTGCACAATCCAGGCTTGGGAACTTGGCTTCCGAACATGGGCCGCAGTTGACCGTCGCGCCGCCAGGCGGCGAAGCGCAGCTCGCATTGCGGGCACTCTGCCGCCAGGAGGTTCGAGTGCTTCACGCACATGAACGACCACGGCAGCTTCCACGCCACCCGCCACGCGCCGCCGTCCTCCTCCATGCAAGCAGGACAGAGGTGCGAGCCGGAGGCGTACACCCACTCGCTAAGCCCGAGGGCCCCGAGTTGCGTCACCTCGCCCCGGTAGAGCGCGCTGAAGTCGAGGCAGACATCGTGGTACCGCTCCAACAGCAGCGCCCTCGCTTGGGCGGTGGTGAGATGCGTGGCGCGCGCGAAGGCCGCCAGGGCTTCGGGAGCGAGGTACGCCCCGTAGCCGGATGGCACGTCGCTCATCCGCTCGGTGCTCGTGATGCCGACGCGCTGGAGGAGGGTGATGAGTGGAACGTCGAGGTGGTGAGCCAAGCGGTCGATATAACTGGCGAACCATTCCCCCGCCACTGGCCTAAGGGAACGCGGTAACGGCATGGGGTGCCGCGAAGGCGCGGGTGGCAGTGGGTTCATGAGGCATTGAGGAGGCGCGCGACCGCTTCCGGGGAGTCCTTGATGGCCGCGAGGGCCGCCTTCTTCTCGGCGTAGTAGCGTTCGGCGCCCTCCGCGAGCCGGATGTTTTCAAGGCCAGCCCGGGACAGGGTCTCACTGCCGTCCCGGATCGCCGCGTTGGCGGCGGCGCGCACCAGCCGGATCAGGCTGCCGATGCCGCCTTCGGTACGGAGGTAGAGGTAGCGCTCCTGCTGCACCAGCCAGCCGGGCCTGTACTCGATCAGGCACAGGTGCTCTTCGACGCTCGCGAGGAACTCCAGCCACGCCGACTTGCCCGCCAGATGGACGTCGTACGGGAACGGGTCGACCTTGTGCAGAGCGAAGCGGTACTGGGTCTGGGTGAAGCGGCCCTTCCCCCCGGTGCGGCTGTCCATCAGCAGCACCGAGTCCTCGCAGTTGATGCCGGCGTAAACGAACGTCGCGGGGATCAGGTTCGCGAGTTCCTTGATGAGGTCGTTGACGCTGTCGGCGCTCTTGTTGCCGCGGTGCAGGTTGTGGATGTCATCGAGGATGAACAGGCTGGTGCCGCACTGCACGGCGATGTCGTGTAGCCGGCTCTTCAGCTTCGCTTCGGAGTCGCGCTCCGCGAAGGGATTGCCGTAGAACTTGTTCAATGCCTGCAGCAGCTTCTTGGGCGTGGTGCTCGAGGGAACGCTGCTGTAGACCACCGGGATGAACTCGACGTGGGTTCCGTGCAGGCCCTTGCCCTCGTAGGCGCGCTGCGCCAGCCCCTCGTAGATGCGGCCCATGTGCAGCACGATGGTGGTCTTGCCGAGCGTGGCTTGCCCGTCCACGATCGCGCCCTGACGGGCCCCGGGAGCGGTGCGGAGGTTGTCCCACGCGAGGCGGATCACCTGGTCGTGAACCTTCTTCATGGTGCGGGAGGTGAGCGGCCCGAAGGTGTTGTGGTACATCTTCCGCGCCAGGTCGAACGAGGCCTTCTCCGCGTCGCTCATCGCCTGGTACTGCGCCATGGAAGGCAAGAGCGGCTTCTTCGGATCGGGCCTGGCAACGAACTCGCGCCACGCCACGTAGTTCTCGGGGTTCTCCCGCGCGAACGGAACGTCCTCGGCCAACAGGTCGGAGAAGTTGGCAAGCATGTTGTCCACCACGTCGGCTATGGTCATCAACCTCCCAGTGCCGCTCTCAGGCGGCGCCCCCCGCTAGACGCTGAAGTCATCGGGGTCCAGCACGGCGAGGCGCTTACGGGGCTCGCTCCCGGGCTCCTCAGGCTCAGGGTCGAGCTCGCCTGCGGCCGGGAAGCCCTGAACGGTCGCGCCTTCGGGCCCGAGTGAGCCCGCATTCTGCAGGGGCTCGTCGGGGCCGAAGAGGTCATCGAGGTCGGCTTCCGCGTCGGGCTCCATCACGCTGTCAACCTGCCGCTGGGGCGCGGCGCGCCGCCGCTCCTCATGCGCCTCGATGGTGCGCATGGCGTGCACGGCGGCAAGGCGGCGCTCCTTGCGACCCTCGACCTCCAGCGCCGCGATCCTATCCAGCAGGTCGTCGAGCGCCTGGTTCAGCTCCCTGCGGCGGTCCGCCGCCGTGGCGCCACCGCGCGCGATGACCAAGGACTTCGCGTAGCTGAGGGTGGCGTCGTTGAAGGGGCGATTGACGGGGGAAGCGCCATGCCGGGGGATGGCATGCCACTCGCCCAGCGTAGGATCGTGGAAGAACACCTCGGACAGGTCGCGGGGGTCGTAGCGGATCGGCCAAGCGCCGTCGCGGATGTTTGGGTAGGGCGAGGGCGCGTCGCGCCACTCGTCAAGGACCTCGCTGTTGTAACGCAGGCCGCGCAGGTCGATGCCGTAATGCTGGATCTTGCGCCACTCCGTCGGCAGCAGTTCGAAGTACAGGTTGGGATCTGGCAGCACGTACGTGAAGCCCGCCCGCATTAGCCCTTCCTCGTACATCCGATTGGGGCTCAGGTCCATCTTGGGAAGGTCGGGGATCTCGAGACCGTCGTGGGTGCGGTTCTGCCAGTAGGTGGCGACCCAGCCGGCGAACTCGGCTTCGATCTCGTCGATGAAGAAGAACGCTTCGCTTTCGACGTCCTTGCCGCGGGAGTACACGTCCGGACCCTTGTAACCCTTGAGGTTCACCACGAAGTTGTCACGGATGGTGCGGAACAGTCGCTCCACCTGCGCCTTGTCCGTCGGGGTGTAGGGGCGGGCGAGCTGCAGGTCTATCCCGAGCCGCACGCACGCGTCCCGGAACGCCCGCGAGATGAACACGCGCCCCCGGTCCACCCACACGGCTTCCGGGTTGAGGAACGGAACCCCAGCCAGACCGCCTAGCGCTTGCCCGTCGAGGTTCTGATCCGCATCGCCCAATAGCTCGACCACGATGGCTTCCGGCAGGCCCACGTATGACCAGCGGGCGTTCTCTGGCCACCCGTTACGCATGAACTTGGGCCTCACCACGTCGTAGAGCAACAGCGCGGCGTCCACGCCCTTGGTGGAGACGGGCGTGAACCGCCACGCCACAAGCGAGTTGGTGTACAAGTCCATGGCGATGGTCAACTGCACCTGCACCCACTTGAAGGTCAACGGATCAAGAGCGAACGCGTCCAAGGAGGTCGAGTCGATCAGCACGACTTCGCCCGGACGCACCACCTGGAAGTAGCGGTAGAGGTTGCTAGGGCGGTTGGCGATGCTGCGGCGCGCCTTGGCCGCCCCGAAGGTGCCGCGCCCGGCCGCCATCCGGTCGACAAGCTTGTTGAACGTCTTCTCGGACGGCAACTCGACGGCCTCGTCCGGGAAGAAGTCCTTGAGCTTCCGCCTCGTGCGCCGCCGCAACTGCGTCTTGGGGATGTTCGACTCCTCAGTCAACTCGTCCAGCACCGCCCCGAGAGCCAACTTGACGCGGTCGTCCACCCGCGCGAAGTCCTTCAGCGGACTCAGTTTGCGCTCGTCCACGAGGCCCACTAGGCCGCGCTCCTCGTACTTCTGCTTGTAGCGCCAGAGCGTGCTGAAACCGATCCCCAACTCGCGCGCCTTGGCGGTAGTCCGCTGCCGCACGGTGGTGAACTCCGGGTCATACTGCGGACGCGGCTCATGCTCGAGCGCCAGAGCCCGGGAACCGTGCTGGTACCCCGTCAACGCCTCCATGAGCTGCCGTTCCAGCTCCTCGGCTGCCCGTAGAAGCTCCGGCGGCACCGCATCCAAGTAGACGGGGCTCGCGCCCTCCTCCCCAGGCTCTGCGCCCGTCAGGACTTTGAAGTCGGGCGCCTCGGTGACCACGCTCATCAAGATCCGCGCCCGCTTACCGCGAAGATCCTGCACCTCGATCTCGCCCGCGAATAATCCGGTGACGGTCCACGGTTGGCCATCCCACCAGATCTTCACACCGGCCTCAAGCCTCGCTCGCTGCCTCATGCCGCCACATCGCTAGTAGACAGGTAGACCAGCGAGCGCTCGTTGAGGACCGCTGTCATGTCGAACCTCAGGACCCGTTTCCAAAGGAGGTGGAATAACGCTGGGCGCGCCAACAGTGGTTGCTCCATCCGGGCGAGCAGTTGGCGGACCGAAACCGCCCCATCGGCACAGCAGGCGATCAATTCTCTCGCCATCGCTTCGAAGCGCGGTGGACGGCGCCGGTACCCGGCCAGCCACTTCAAGTTGGCTAGGTAACTGTCATCGGGTTCAGTGCGCACCTCGAAGCCCCACCCCAGGTGCTGGCAGGCGACCTCCGTGCTCTCGAAAGCTCGCCGGTTCCGGCTCGCGCCAGCCTGCTCCGCGCGCTTCACGTCCACCACCGTGACACCACCACCCACACGCCACACCAGGAAGTCGGGCACGTGCCTGAACGCCTGCCCGCCGCGCTCGAAATGAAGCATCAGCGGCTGAGCAAGAACGCCTATCACGCCGCCATCGAAATCGAACCCCATCAGGGTGAACATCTCGAGCCGGCTCTCGTAAGGCACGAGCTGGTTGATGCCGCTGAACCAATAGAAGCCGGGAAGGTGGCCCTGCCCCTTGTAGGCGGGAATCTTGCGGATGGAGTGGTACCCGATGGAGTCGCGGCCCGCAACGTTGTCGATGGCGACCGCCTCGTGAAGCCGGAGCTGGGCATCAAGGAAGGAGATGGCGATCTTCAACTGCGCCTCCAAACCAAACACACCAAGAATGCCTGAATATTAGGTATTCGCGCTGAGCGCAAACCAAGAAGAAACACCGAACCACCCGTGCTTCACCTGCGGTTGACGCGCCCCCGCGTCGAGCCAACACCTCGGTACTACTTGCCTGACCGAAACGATCGAAAGCGACCGGTCCACGGGCATGCCGCGCCCTGGACGGGACTCACGGCCAAGGGCCGGCTGGGCCGGCACGCCTAGGTTTGGGTGCGGGCCCGTGGCCCTCCAAACGCCTCTTCAGTCTCGTGCAGCCGTACCTGGCCTCCTAGATGGCGCCGCTAAGGTTTTGACGAGAGGCAACTCATGACGCAAGCAGCCGACATGTTCCGGGCCCACCCGCGCCAGTCCCAGATCGAGTTCTCCGTGCTGGCGAAGTGCGTCGACGAATGCTACGCCTGCGCGCAAGCCAGCACCACCTGCGCCGACGCCTGCCTCGGGGAGGCGAACGTGGCTGACCTGGTGCGCTGCATCCGCCTCAACGAGGACTGCCGCGCGGCGTGCCAGGCGACGGGCGAGATGCTCCCGCGCGTGACGGAGGCCGACTGGACTCGCGTATTACCTCCAAGGGTGACGCGCCCGACAATTGTTCGGCCGGCGCGAGGCGTTCGATCCGCACGCTGACCTGCGCCCCGAAAGCGTCGAGGATGCGCTGTCCCCGCGCGGTGCGGGCATGTCTCTTAAAGGCTCCGCTTGCGCCGTTCGAACTCCTCCTCGTCGATCTCACCTCGAGCGTAACGGTCGCGGAGGATCGCGAGCGCCGAATCCTGTGGCGGAGCGGTGGGCGGCTCGATGCTGCTTCGGGGACGGATCCTGCCGGCACCGAACTCACGAACGACCCAGACGATTGCGAGAATGCCGAGGATCCAGAAGATGATCATTCCGAAGCCTCCCGCACCTAGGCCACAACCGCCGTACCCCATCACGGGGCGCCTCCTGCGTTCGCCCGTAGCTGCTTGCTGGACTGGCAATGGCTATTCATCGAGAACTCCTTCCGGCACCAATAATGAGGTGCATTACTGCAGCTTTGTGCCTCGGTATTTAGCGTGAAAAGTCAGCGTAAAGCGGCGCGGCCCAAGGCTTCCTGCTGTCGACTGGTAGGTACTCGCTCTCGTCATGCAAGCGTCGCGTGGCGGCGGCGTACTCCGATGCCGTGGTGTTCACCGCGTTCCTCCTATTCCGTTCCAGATGTCCCAGGGCCAACAGCCGGCGCGCTCCCGCTAGGGCGTTCCGCCCAAGCGCGCCTGCGCGGCGCGCTGCTGCGGCGTCCACCACTCCTTGATGTAGGCGATCACGTCCGTGACCTGCTCGTCGCTCCAGTCGGGACCCACGGCGGGCATCATGAAGCCGCCCC